>JAJBVJ010000079.1 GCA_020859875.1 Rikenellaceae bacterium | reverse complement strand
GCGCAGGAGGAGGTATCATTAGCGTCGTCGTCCCAGATGGCGTCCCCGGCCGCGGCCAGATCGAGAGATCCGGCGGTCATGGTAAAATCTTCCTTAACGTTGAAGGCTTTGGATGCATCGCCGTAAACGGTTATATTCACCGTTCCGCCCGTAACCGTCGTGTAGGTTTTGCTTTTGATCCCGTGTCCTTTCTCGCCCGTGGTAACGATGCCCAGTTCTCCGCCGTTTATCACCACATACCCCTTTTCGCACTCCAGACCCTCGCCTTCGGAGCGGGTGGTCACCGTCCCGCCGTCGATGCGGATGTAATCGTTGGCATGTATGGCATCGCTGGCGGCTTCCTTGACCCAAACGGTGCCGCTGTTTATCCGGACGTAGTCGTCGCTGCAGATACCGTGCTTGTTCTTTCCCCTCACTTCGAGGGTTCCGCCGCCGTCGAATACCAGCTGGCCTTCGCTGAAGAAGGTTCCCTTCATATCCTCATCCCCGTAGTAAATATAATTCGTTCCGTCGATCAGGCGGTTCGTCGTCCCGTCCTGCAAAATGACCGACACTTTTTTACCGCACTGGATATTAACCGCAGCCCCGTTCGGGTTCGTAATCCCGACCCCGTTGAAAACCAGCCCGAATTTATAATCGCCGTATATTTTGACCGAACCGTCGGTGGTAATGCCCGAGAGGATGTAGTTATACTCCGTCGAAGTATCGGTGGATGTAATAACCACATGCTGTCCCTCTGCAGTGACGGTGATCCCGTCCGCCTGGTATGGATTCCCGATCTCGACGCTTCCCTCGTCGAAGACTATGGTCACCGCATTGTCGTAACTGACAATCTGGGTATTGGGCACCAGCTCCTCGTCCCCCGGATCGCCCGTATCTTCGGGGATTTCCGGTTCTTCCGCGCCGGTGGTCAGCTCGTTGTCCGGGTCGATATGATTATCGTCCGTATCGGTGCACGATGCCAGAGCGAGGCCGAAGGCTATGAATATGCCTATAATTAACAGAGTGGGGAATTTTGTAGTTTTCATGGCCGGAACATTTTTGTAATTAAAAATATCCAAAGTCCCCGCCCCGCGGAAATCTTATCAGCAAATCCCGGCATTGCCCCAACAAACTGTGCAAAGACAACCCGACAGACCCCGCTTCTACCGTATAAAGGTTCGCCGTATGGTATTCACATTCCCGCAGTTATCCGTTACCCGGAGGGTTAGGGTATGCTGGGTGCCATGGTAGGAAATATCCGAATCGTCGAAATTGTGAGTGATGACGGCTCCCTGCTTATCGAAGACAATCCACTTCCCGTCGATCTCCGCCTCGTAGGATGCCACGCCCGAAAAATCGTCCGTCACATTGAAGGAGATTGCGGAAGTTCCCCGCAGGTCGGCACCGTTGGCAAACGAGGGGGTTACCGACGGGGCCTTGGTATCGACTACAACCGTATAGAGCCCGAAACTACGCGTCGATGCCGAGATCCTTCCCCGGGAGTACTCGCCCCCGGTGTAATTGAATTTTTTTCCGTCGGCCGATATGCGGGCGATGCAGAGCTTCAACGGATCTTCGGGCACATCCGGTACCTCGATGGTTATCGCCATTGCCGTATGTAGTGGGGTGTCTTCGTCATGTACACGGTAAATGGGCGTGAGCGCCTTCATGGGGGCTGTCTTAGCATTTACGGCCGAATCGTCGATATACTGGCGGTAAAATATTGCATCGTAAAGCGAATTTGCGGGTATGTTTATATGCAGGCCGTCCGAACTGCAGCCAAACGATCTTTTGTTGTCTACCGGGATACCCGCCGGTTCTGCGGCGGGTTTTTTTCCGCCCTCGAGCGTAACCTTGAACGATAGGGTCGAACTGTTCCCGTTGTCGTCGTATGCGGTTATGTTTATATGGTGGACATCCCCGTCCGGCAGTATCACCGCACCTCGGTCTTTAACCCCGCGGTACACGGGAAGTTTGTTGCCGTCCTGCACGGCAAGGCGCAGGAGTTCGTTGCGCGAGCCTTTTTGCATACCGTAATGGGTCAGCGAATTGACAAATCTTGTATCGGAAAACAGGAAACTGTCGAGGCGGTAGCTGAAAATCCGCTCCCCGTCGATCTCCATATCCACCCCGTATATGCCGAAGGTGTTTTGGGTATTGTTCTTGCGGTCGGTGGCCTCGAGTACGAAATATCCCAAACGGGGAAGTTTCAGCGCTGAAGTATCTGCAGTATAATAAGCGCCCCGGGATGCGGAGGCCAGTTCGTAAGTTTTGGCCCTGCCGCTGACCGGTACTCCGCCGACGGTATCTACCGGGATGTAATGAAGCCTTACAAGTGTCGGGGGTATATCGTCTTTGTGGGGATAAAAACCGAGGGCATTCACATTGTAGGGACGCTGGGAATGGGTGTCACGGATTTCGAAATGGAGGTGTGGCCCGAGCGAACTTCCCGAATTCCCCGACAGACCGATCTGCTGACCTTTAGTGACCGGGAACATGTCCGCCGGCGGATAAAGGTCGACGCGGTGACGCCGCTGTTTATACCGCTGTGCCCGGACATATTCCTCTATCGGCTCTTCAAACCTCTGCATATGGCCGTAGACCGACGTGGTTCCGTTCGGATGGTCGATATAGAGCACCCTTCCGTATCCGGTTGGGGAGACACCGATACGGGAGACATGACCGTCGGCCACCGCATAAAGCGGTTCCCCCTCCTGGCCCCCGGTTTTATAGTCGATACCCGAATGGAAATGATCCGTGCGGGCTTCGGCAAAATTGGCCGACTGCAAAAGGACGATATTCATCGGAGGGGCATAATAATCCTTCGGGGCGTTGCGGACGTTCTGCGCGCCTGCCAATTCTATCGAGAGGATAATTACCGTAAATATTCCACGCCAAAATATGTATTTGATCCTGTTGTGCATCTTATTTTTCAGTTTCCTTTATGTTCGATACTACTCTTTCAATGGCTTCCAAAACTTCTTCGTAAGGGTACCCCAACCCTGCGGCATATCTCAGCAGTTTCCCTTTCAGGTCGTATGGATCTTTATACTTCGTCCGGACGGCCTTTTTCCCGATTAGCGATTCGAGCCTGCCGCTCTTTGCCTTGCTTCCGCTTCCCGATATAAGGACGGAAACCTCCGAAATGATCTCCCGGGAAATTCCCTTGGCCGTAAGGCCGCGTTCGATCTTATAGGGGCCCCATCCGCTGAAATCGATCTTGTCACGGATGTAGGCTTGGGCAAATCTGCGGTCGTCAATAAAGCGGCTCTCGGTGAGTTTTTTAACCACCGCGGCACGCTCCGCTTCCGGGACACCCCATCCGGCCATAAGGCGCATTGCATCGCCGCTCGATTTCTCGCTACGCGAGCAAAGGCGCATGAGCGAAGCCAGAGCCTCGGATGCGGACTTCGGTTTTTTCGCATGAGTCCGGTCTTCGTATTTCTTTCCATCTGCCATCAACTCTTCCGGGCGCGTACCATCCTCTTTTTGCCGTTAATATCACAGCGCAATTCCACCTTCCGGAAACCCTCCGCCGCAAGATGTCGGGTAACGTCGTCGGCCGACTCTTCATGCACTTCGAAATAGAGCGCACCGCCGGTCTTCAGGCCGGAAGTGGAAAAGCCCGTTATCGCCCGGTAGAAAAGGAGCGGATCGTCATCCGGCACAAAAAGCGCACCGGATGGTTCGTAATTCCGGACATTGATATGCATCGAGGCGGCCTGCCGCTGCGGAATATAAGGAGGATTGGAGACAATTATATCGAACCGGCCGCCTATCCGGCCGGAGGTGGCGGGATCCAGTATATCGTTTTGCAGGAAATTTATGTCGAGGCCCGTATCTTGTGCATTTTTGCGGGCTATCTCCAGAGCTTCCCCTGAAATGTCCGTGGCCGTTAACTTTGCGCCGGGAATTGCATTTGCCAGTGCCAGGGCGATCGAGCCGCTGCCGGTACCGATGTCGAGGATCGACGGGGTTGCCGGAGCATCGGAAATAATCCATTCAACCAATTCTTCGGTCTCGGGGCGGGGAATCAGAACCCCCGGGGAAACCTGGAGCCGGAGACCGCAGAACTCCACCGACCCGGTAATATATTGAACCGGCCGGCCGGCGGCCACTTCGGACAATATCCGGCCCAAATCTTCCGGGTTGGCCGCATCTCTGTCCGGTTCCATAACGAGGTCGGCTCTGCTTACGCCGAACCGCTCGCGCATGATATAACGGGCGACCGCATGGGCTTCCCGCCCGCCGTAAACCGGTACGGCGGCATCCAGTATCTTTGCGAATATTTCACCGATGGTCATCCCTGCAAAGATAATCCATATTTTTTCGGAGTGTAGGAGGCCCATTGGGAAATTATCGTACTTTTGAAAAGAATAATCGGTAATGAATTACAGGCTGAACAGGAAAGAGCTGCGGATAATCGAGCAAACGAAAGACCAGGCGCTTCAAAAGGGCGGCAGTCGGGTGAAGATACCCATAAAGGAGAAGGTACGTCCCTATATTTACTTTGCGGCGATATTTGTGGCCATTGCTTTCGGAATAAGCCTGCTCTTATATTTCACGGCATAGGCCCGAAAGTCACTGTTCGAGGCCGAAACGCTGGCCGGATATGGTGAGGCCGCCCCACTGGTTCACGTCGTACCGGCGGGTTGAGATTTGTTCACCGTCGACTTTTACAGTGAGTATGGCCTGAAAGGGCGGAGAGTCCTTGATAGATTCGGAGTCTGGGAAGGTGTTAGTGACGGCATAGGCGTAGACCTCGATATGGTGGCAGGGATCGCTTTCGATTGTCGCTATCCGGCCGGCGGGATCGAAGCCCTCGGGGCCCCCGCGCCCGGTGCCGTATTCCACGTCGTAGATCCTGTCGGTGTAATTTCTGAACGAGAGACTGTTGCCCTCCTTATCACAGCTTACTATCATCATATAGATGTTGAACCGCCACCACTCGGGATAGCCGCAAAATAATTCCACAACATACTTATTCCCATCCGTAAGCATATCTTAAAGGGTATATTAGGGGTCTCCGGACACAAAGGTAAAAACTATTATCCGGTAACCATAAAAATCGGTAAAACTTTGCATTTACACTAATATTATATACCTTTGTGTCCTGTTTTTTGCGGGATAATGAACGTTGTCAGGAAATACGACATAGCCTACAAAGGGTTGGGTGAAGGTAGGCACGAGTTCGGGTTCGAAATGGACAACGAATTTTTTCCGCATTCGACGGTTCAGAAATTCTCGGTGGAAAAGCTACTGCCCGGGTAATCCTCGAAAAGCTGCCGGCATCGCTCCGGATGGAATTCGATATCGAAGGCAAGGTAACCGTCCAGTGCGACAGGTGCCTCGACGATTGCGACCTGCCGGTAAATTACCGGGGGGAGTTGGCGGTGAAATTTACCGACGAGGATATCCCGGAATCGGAACGCTACGACGGCGAGGTACTGTGGCTGGGCTACAATGAAAATACCTTGAACGTCGCCCAGTATATATATGAAAGCATCGTTCTTTCGTTGCCTTACCAGAGGGTGCATTCCGGTACGGCAGAGGGTACCGGCGGGTGTGATCCCGAGATGCTCGAAAAGTTCCGGATCGTCACCCAGGAAGAATTCGACCGGCTGACCGGCCCGCAGCAGGAGGCTATGGCGGAGAATCCCGAGTGGGAAAAGCTCCGCAGGTTAAAGGAAGAAATGGAGTAACCCATGCACCCATTGAAGTGCAGGTATGGAAAGAAAATAGAACTTAAATAAGAAAGATAAACAATGGCACATCCTAAACACAAAGTCTCTTCGACCAGAAGGGACAAGAGAAGAACCCACTACAAGGCGGTTGCACCTACTATTGCAGCCTGCGGTAATTGCGGATCGGCAGTGCTTTACCACAGGGTTTGTCCCGAGTGCGGTTACTACCGCGGCAAACTTGCCATCGACAAAAAAGCTGAATAATCGGGCGATTTTTTTGTCCGGCCGTAAATTTACGGTATCTTTCACTTTGTCAAACACTGTTCACCGCAATATGTTGAGAATCGGTTTAGATGCCATGGGAGGCGATTTTGCCCCCGACGTCGTAGTAAAAGGGGCCCTCGAGGCTTCCAGGGAACTTCCCCAGGGGAGCGTGATAGTGCTTTTCGGCGACAGGGAGCAGATCGAGAAGAAGCTCTGCGAGAACGGCTCTCCGGCAAATGCTTTCGAGATAGTCCATACCACCGAAACGATAGGTATGAACGAGCATCCTGCCCAGTCGTTCGTCAAAAAGACCGATTCCAGTGTAGTTGTGGGCTTTCGCCATTTGCAGGAGGGACAGATAGACGGCTTCGCCAGCGCGGGCAATACCGGAGCCATGTTGGTGGGCAGCATGACCACCGTCGGTCAGATAGACGGCATTATCCGCCCGGCAATTTCGGCCCAGATAGCCGCCTCCAACGGCAAATCATTTCTATTGCTGGATGTAGGGCTCAATGTGGGCTGCAAGCCGGAAGTGCTGTACCAGTATGCCGTAATCGGCAATGCATATGCCCAGAATGTGATGAAGCTGGAAAAGCCGCGGGTGGCCCTGCTCAATATCGGCGAAGAGAAAGAGAAAGGCAATATGGCCACCAAAGCCGCCTACGAGCTGATGGAGCAGACCGAGCAGTTTGAGTTCACCGGAAATATCGAATCCAAATACATCTTTACGGGCCAGTTTGCGGACGTTGTCGTATGCGACGGTTTCGTGGGCAACCTCGTGCTCAAACAGGCAGAAGGATTCTATGAGATCGCAAAGGCCAGCGGAGTGAAGGACGAGTATATCGACCGGCTCAATTACGAGATCGTCGGCGGAACACCCGTACTGGGTATTAACGGCAACGTCATGGTAGGCCACGGCTGTTCGAGCCCTTTTGCTATCAAGAATATGATCCTGCAGACGGAAAAGACCATAAAAGGGCGCCTGGTGAAAAAGCTTTGCGAGATATTCAATTAGCGAAGGCGAGCCGGCGGACGGTGCGCAAAGGTGCCGTGCACAAGCGATTCGAACTCTAAGACCGGTTTAAATTTTTTTAAACGACCCTTAATGTCTAAAATTACAGCAGCCATAACCGGGGTAGGTGCATACCTCCCGGATTATATCCTCGACAATTTCGAGCTCAGCAAGATGGTAGACACCTCCGACGAGTGGATAATGACGAGGATCGGCATCAAGACCCGCCATATCCTGAAAGGAGAAGGGCTCGGGACTTCCTACCTCGGGGAACATGCCGTCAAAGACCTTCTTGAAAAGACCAATACCGACCCGCTGGATATAGACCTTGTGATTTGCGCCACCGTGACACCGGATATGTTCTTTCCATCCACGGCGAATCTGATAAGTTACAAGGCAGGTTGCAAAAATGCTTTCGGATACGATATTTCGGCCGCGTGCAGCGGTTTCCTGTTCGCTCTTGTCACCGCATCCCAATTCATCGAGACCGGCGCTTACAAGAAAGTTATCGTCGTGGGAGCGGACAAGATGTCCTCTATCGTAGACTACGAAGACAGGAGTACCTGCCCCATTTTCGGGGACGGTGCCGGAGCCGTGCTTCTGGAGCCTGACACCGAGGGTTTCGGCCTGCTCGATTACGAACTCCATTCGGACGGCAGCGGGGCTCAGCACCTGCACATGAAAGCCGGCGGCTCGGCATATCCGGCCACGATCGAGACAGTAACCAATAAATGGCACCATATCCATCAGGAAGGCCAGGCGGTGTTTAAAGCCGCCGTATCGAACATGGGCGACGTTTCGGCTACGGTCATGGAACGGAACAACCTTTCGGTAGAAGATGTCGATTTTCTTGTGCCCCACCAGGCGAATATGCGCATTATCGACGCTACGGCCAAACGGATCGGCCTGCCGCGTGAAAAGTGTATGATAAATATAGACAAGTTCGGCAATACCACCGCCGCAACCCTGCCCTTGTGTCTATGGGATTACGAGAGCAGGCTAAAAAAAGGCGACAACCTCATCCTGGCCACTTTCGGCGGCGGCTATACATGGGGCGCGGCCTACCTCAGGTGGGCATACGACGGCGGCGATTTCTCCAGATAAGGGATTGCACCGTATTTGCCGGATTGGGGGATAGTTATTATCTTTACGACCCCGAAGCGGCAGCTTCGGTGGGAAAGAAAATATACGGTTCCATAGTTCAAGGGATAGAACGGAAGTTTCCTAAACTTCAGATTCTGGTTC
>JAJBVJ010000176.1 GCA_020859875.1 Rikenellaceae bacterium | reverse complement strand
TTCACTCATAGGTTTGCATTGATTTGTATGATAACGGATTAGTAATGGTTTTAATCTTATCCCGTTCCCCTTCGGCGATGATGTCGAATTTGAGGAACGAATTGTCTACGATGATCCAATAGTCGATCACCGGGATGTACATGTTGAAAAGGTTGTACAATCCTTTTGCGTACCTGCGGTAGACCACGTGTTTTTCAATCGCATGCCCTCCCGAGGCGACCCTGAGCTCCACCCTGTCCACGGCAAGCTGCGGACTGTTAAGCCAGAAGTAGACCATCGTAACGTGGTAACCCAAATCATGAGCTTTCCTGACCAGACTTACGTAAGAACGTGTGGAAAGGGTGGTTTCGAATGCGAAATCCACACCCTCCTCTAAAAGCTCCTTCACCCGCGTTAACATCAGGCGCCCCGCTTCGAGCATGACGTTGGCCGGATTGAACGGCGACAGCCCTTTTGCAATTTCGTCTGCATTTACGAACTCCTTGCAGCTCAGCATTTCGGGGAGAACCGTGTATGAAGCGGTGGTCTTTCCCGCGCCGTTACAACCTGCGATTATGTAGAGCTTTTTCATCTTCTCCTTTCCACACACAGCTGCCTGTGTTTCCCTCGCTCCTGGGCCGTTTCCCGGGATTACTTCCCCCTTCCGGGGCTCCCCGCGGCCTTCGGCCATAATCTCGCCGGCGGTATCGTTCACGTTAAATGCACATTACTTCACGGGGCAAATATAAATCTTTTTATACAAAGAAGCATAAATTTTTCCTCAAAAAGATAACGCTTTATTAACATTTTTATGATGTAAGTTTACATTTTTTGTGCCGACTGCTGCCTGTAAACCTCTTTTACGACCCTTTTACCGACAGGGCACCTCCAGCAGTAACCCCCGCGGCAATACTGCTTGTCGATCTGTAGGATGGCCTGGGTATCGAAGGCATTTTCGGTCAGTGTACCGCCCCTTCGCCATTTATCTAGGATGCCGTTGTTCTCGGGATTGATCTTTTCCAGCAGGTCGAGGGCCCCCTCTTTCATCGCCTCGTCGGCCATGTAGACCCCGTAGGCGAACTGCATGGGCACGATAAAGTTGATCCCCATAACGTTGGCCCTTTCGTGCCCTATCTTTTTGCGGTGGAAGGCACCGGTTTCCCCGGGCTTGTAATGGGTCGACCAGTATACCGACGCCTCTACGTCGAACAGCCGGTGTATATCCTCCACTGTGTGGCACCTCAGGGTGGAATCGAGCATAAAGTCGCGGTCGGTGAAGAAGGATGCGAGTTGTGCCAGCCGCAGAACGGGTATTCCGCACATCCGGTTACGTCCCAGGTTCCACTCTCCGGCCCGCATGGGCACGATGTCGTATTTGCGGCAGTAGTGG
Source organism: Rikenellaceae bacterium (assembly GCA_020859875.1). Lineage (GTDB taxonomy): Bacteria > Bacteroidota > Bacteroidia > Bacteroidales > Rikenellaceae > WRDF01. Next base: position 6,846 of record JAJBVJ010000176.1, on the reverse strand, counting down.
GCGAAGGTGCTCTTCAGATCCCCGATGTATTGGTCTTCCTCATAACTTTCCAGCAGGCCGGAGGCCCCGAGAAGCAGGGCTTCGGCATTCTGCAGCGCACCCTTCTCCCAGCAGAGGTGCTTGTAGCCGACCCGGCGGGCCAGCTCTCCGAAGGCTTCCGTATTGTAGGGCTTACCCATCGCCCGGAACAGCATCACATAGACCGTCTGCAGCCAGTTCTGTTCGCTCTGCTCGAACACCGTCATCACTTCGCCGTACTTCCCGTAGAGCCGGTCGGCCATCAGGCGCGTGAAGAGGGCTATGCGCTCGTGTTTCTCGGCTCCGGCTATATGCCTCGAACAAGATGCGTCCCTGGAGCCTTCCCTCAGGCCGGCGTAGGCGGCACAGCACGCCGGATCGGGCCGCTCGACCACCTGCGGGATGGGTTCGCCTCCGCTGCGCAGTATCGAAGCGGACTCGAAGGGGGCGATGTGGAGCACCGTACTCTCGAAATCCCCCTGCGGGAGCTCGTCTCCCGCCCATATTACTATCTCTCCGTGGTGGGTTGTACCTTCGATCTGAACCTTCGCACCGCAAAAGCGCCTCCGTTTATCGTCGTATTCCCCGCGGGCCACTATTTTTATCCGCTTCCCGTCGACCGAAGCGTACTCCTTCCGTGGAAAGAGGTTCCACAATATGTGCAGCAGTTCGATAAGGTAATAAGGCTTCATAATTAAGGATTTACATTTTGGGTTTCGATCCGGAGCATGTCCCGCTAAGATATGAAACCGCGACCGGAATGACAACATTCCGGCCCTTTTGTGCTATCTTTTTTTGAAGAGGGCAAAAAAAATCTCCCGGAAGGGAGACAGGAGTGTAAATGCGATGCAGGCTAAAGGAGTCCGAGTTCCAGCAGAGCCTCCTCGCTTATCATACTTCGATCCCAGGGGGGATCGAAGACCAGTGTCACCTCGACGGCGGCCACGCCGTTAACCTTACCGACCTGCTGCCGCACATCCTCCACCAACTGCTCGGCGACAGGGCACGTGGGCGCTGTAAGGGTCATCGTGATATCGGTATCTCCTCCCGGCCGGACGTCTATTTCGTAGATCAGCCCCAGATCGTATATATTGACCGGTATTTCGGGGTCGTAAATATTTTTGAGAACATTTACGATGTCGCGCTCAATGCGCAGTATCTCCTGCGGTGTGGTGGCCATCAATTTTCCTCCCTACTTGCAAAGGCCATAGCGAACAGCCTCATCTGTTTAACCATGGCCAGCAGGCCGTTCGAACGGGTCGGCGAAAGGTTTTCCCGGAGCCCTATCCGGTCGATGAAATATAGCTCCGTGTCGAGAATCTCGCGGGGTGTGCGCCCGTCGACCACGCGGATAAGAAGCGCTATGATCCCTTTGGTTATCACCGCATCGCTGTCTGCCGTAAACCACACCCGGCCATCTTCATAGCGGGCGTCGATCCACACCCGCGACTGACAGCCCTGGATCAGGTACTGTTCGGTGCGGTGCTTCGGGTCGAGGGCCGGCAGGCCGTCGGCCAGCTCGATAAGGTAGTCGTACCTGTCGAGCCACTCGTCGAAAACGGCGAACTCTTCGATTATATCCTCCTGTATCTTGTCGGTTTCCATTAACATATGTATTAGTCATACAGCCGGGCGACCTCGTCGAGGGGCTCTCCCTCGGAGGCGATGGGCCTGCTTATCCCCATGATGCGGGCCAGGGTGGGCGCCACGTCCCGCATATTCACCGTCCGGGGTACCCTCTGCCCGTAAAACCGCGGGCCCAGCAGCATCAGCGGTACATGTGTGTCGTATTCATACATAGAGCCGGAGGCGGTACGGTGCCCCTCCTTCTCCTCTATCCAGCCGGGCATCAGGTTGACGGTAAGGTCTCCCGAGCGCCGCGGATAAAAACTGTTCTGCATCTTTTCGGCATAGCTGCCGCTGAAAAAACTGCTTTGCATGGCGGTAGAAGTCAGTACGTGTGACACCCCGCGGAACTGCAATACGAATGCCGCAACGCGGTTCTGCACTTCTTCGAGGCTCAACCCCTTGCTGTACACCAGGTTACGGTTCAGGTAGAGCTGGCGGTCGTAATATTGTATCACCCAGTCCCCGGGGCCGTACTGCGTATTCATAAATCCGTTCACGATCACTCTGAACTGCGAGACGTTGAAACGGTCGCGCGGCGTACCGCTATAATCGTAGGAGTCGCTGGCACCGTGGTCGGAGGTGAGCACTATCACCACATTATCACTTCCGGCCTGGGCATGTACGAAGCCGACCAGATCGGCGATCTCGGCATCCAGGCGGTAGAACATATCCTCCACCTCCATCGACTCGCCCCCGTATATCTCCCCGGCCAGACGCGGGGAGTCGTAGCAGATGTTTATTAGATCGGTGCGCCCGTCGGTTTTACCCAGCTTCTCGTAAATAATAGCCTGTTTGGCAAACTCGGTGACCAGTGAGTTTCCCGCCGGGGTCGTAAAAACTGCGGCATAGTCGCGGTTTATATCTTTGCGTTTCAGGAAATTGAACGACATTATCCGTTTGAATCTGCCGTCGCTGCCGAAATCGAATTCCGAGAAGACGCTGTTCACATAGCGGTCGCGCGGCTTGTCGAGGTTCCATTTATAGTCCAGATACTGCGAAGAGATCCGCAGGCTGTTGTACCTCTCGACCCATCCCGGAAGCTGGCTCATGTAATAGGTGGAGGAGATCCAGTTACCGCGGCTGTCGTCAATCCAGTAGGTGTCGGAGGCGAAACCACCCAGTATTACGGCCGATACGGGGCTTACGGCGATAGTTATCACCTTGCTCTCGGGATGCTGCTCCCGCAGCCTGTCCCCCAGGGTGGGCACGGTGAGCTGGCGCGGGGAGTAGCGGCCCAGGCCCGCATCACAGTCCAGCCCGCTGACGCTATTGTCGTCCACGAGGGTAACGGTGTTATTGAGGGTATAGTCTATCCAGCGGGTAGACACTACCCCGTGCATGGACGGGTCGGCGCCCGTTGTGAGTGTGGCCAGGGTTGCGGGACTGATGGTCTGCATAAAGTTGTACCGGGCGTCGGTGTAAACGAGGCCCTGGTTTAGAAACCGCCGAAAGCCGTGGTCGGACATATTGTGGCCGAATCGCAGCAGGTAGTCGTAGCGCATCTGGCCGACCACGATATTGACCACAAGCCGCGGCCGCGGCGAGGAAGCCCTCCCCGCCAGCGGCGCCGCCAGCAGCAGGGCCGCAAATATAAATCTGAAAAACACTCCCATCTTTTTCTCTTCTCCGATAACCTTAAATCGTCTCCGTCCCCTATCGCCCGGCCGCCTGTTTTATGATAAATCACCCGGATGGCCTATGGCCTGTTGCTCAGCTTGCGAAGGGTGTACATCTCTTCCTTCTTCTGGGCGGGATACATATTGGGCGGATTGAGCTCCTCGCCCGGATACATCACATAATATTTCATTATAGAGCCTACACCCGGGCCCTGCAGGAAGTAGGATACCGACCGGCGGTAGCCCGCCATGTCGAAACCGAATTCCAGCGAAGCGATAAAACCCGGTTCGGACGTGGAGGATACCTTCCAGACCCCTTCTTCCCGGCGCCGGTTGACTCCGACGGCCCCGATAGAGGTACCGCTGCCGCATGAGTGGTACAGCTCGTATTCTCCGTAATAGCCCGAAACCGTGTTCATACTCTTGGGACTCCAGTAAAAGGTCTCTCCGCATCCGATATGCTCCGAAGAGGAGGTTTCGGTCGTCTGCGAAGTGTTGGCATCGGGCATATAAATACTGTATATCGTATGGCCTGTCATAACCCACCTTCCCTCGATCTTCCGCCCTATGGCTTTCAGGTAGTCGTCATCCGTGGGTGAAGGCAGGGCGGTAGTCGCCGGCATGAAGGCGTCGGTAGTATATATTATGCTGTTGCCGACCGACGACGGGTCGAGGTCGACCACCATATCGTTCACATACAACACCTCGATGCCCGCGTCCGAGTAATACTCTACGGCAAGTTTAGTCCCGTCGACCGACTCTACCTGCGAGGCGGCTTTCAGCTTATCGAGCGGCCATGCACCTTTTATGACATGGCGGGTGATGTCCGAGGAGGCGATCTCGGCGTCGTCGTCCCCGAAGGCTACGTTCTTTACCGCGATCACCGTTATATCCGCCTCTTTAATGCTGTTTTGCAGTCCCTTGAGGGACTCGGTGAATTCCGTAAGGTCGGTGTTCTTTTCCAGTCTTTCGATCACCGCCGCCATATTTCCGGCCGGGTCGCCCTCACTGCCGGAGTTCCCGGACGAACAGCCGGCAACAACCACAAGCGTAAAGGCCAGCGCGAGAGCCGCTTGCATGGGGTTTCTTTTCAAACGATCAGATTTTTTCATAGGGGTTGAATTTTATTGTTAAAAGGTGCACAAAGATAGCAATTTATTGAACGCGGCGCTTTTCCGCATCCTGCAATTTTTTGCGTGCGCGACCCGCCAGCCACCACCGGCGGAAGAGAGCGCCGTAGAGGATCCACAGCGGGAAAGCGAGATAGAAAAGAACCATCATCGAGCGGGAGCCGATCAAATAGCAGAGGATATTGACAGTGGCCACGGACATGACCAATCCCAGCGCGAAGAGCACCGCTCCGGCCTTATAGCCGGTGCAGAATTTCATCCCGCAGACCCTGCATCGGAAAACGCTCTCGATGCCCACCATCCATAAAAACGGGAGACGTACCGCAGAACCGCATTTGGGGCACTTTATCTTCATAAAAACAATAAAATTCTATAACAAATGTTACATTTTTCCCTCAGCCGGTATTTCGCACCTTTCCAGCTGCGAGGAAAAATATTCCCTCTGCCGGGAGAGGTCGGCCGCGGGGTATTTCCTGCCCGTATCCGCCGTCTTCTTAAGCATGGCACGCAGGTGTTGGCGATACTCCACGGCATCCGGCGCGGCCGCACGGTGTTGCATCGCCCGCGAGAGGTTTTCGATCTCCAGGGCCGCCTCCCCCGCACCGGGTTCGAGCGCCTGCCGGCGGAACCGATCCCAGATAAAATCTATGGCCGTCGGCGACGGATGTATCATATCGGGGGCATAAAAGCGGTAATCGCGAAGCTGGTCGGTGAGGATCTCGTAGGCGGGGAAATAGTACGACCCGGGATTTTCGGCACATATCTCCTCCACCGCAAGGTGCAGTATCGCCTTTCCGAGGTTGCTCCCGTGAAGCCCGTCCTTTATATATCGCACCGGACTTACCGTATAAATAACCTTTTTTCCCTTGAGTACCCCCTTCGAAAGGCGGCCGAAAGCCGAGACGATCTCTCCGACGGTCATCCGGCGGCGGCGGTAGTAGTCCGCGGGGAATTTATGGCAATTGGCGACCACATCGCCCTCGCGCACCGATCCTTCCCGCCGGGCGAATTCACCCGAGACGGTGTAAAGACCGGGGGTGCCCAAAGAGATCAGTACGAACGAAGCCCTGCCCAGGGCTTCCCTTCCCACAGAGACGGCGCGGTTCATCACTTCCAGTACCTTCCCGGAATCGGTGCCCGAAAAACTGCCGTGAAAAAGGGGTGAGCACCAAAGAGAGCCGTTTTTAACTATGTCCCCGGGGCCGAAAACCCGGCCTTCGGCAAGGATATCGAGTGTCGCGGCGATCGATGCGGGGTTGTAACGCACCCCGAATGGATTGGATGCCACATCGAACCCGGCCAAAGCGAGCTTGCCTGCGATATTTTCGGCGAAACACGATCCTATCGAAAATCCCGCCTCCCCGAGGGCGATCCGCTCCCCGGTGTAAACTTCGGTTTTGGTGGTGAATTCCATGCCTCGGCGCTTCCTTGTGGTTGTCCGGTACAAAAGTAGTAAAAATCGAGACCTAAACGATGTAGGGCTATACCGGATCGAATCGGGTTTTCAAGCCGATGCTATTCGGCAAAGTTTTGCCGGGAATATTATTTGCAAGAAGGATCTGTCGTTTTTCCCGCGGGGGGCGGAAACCTTGCGGTAAGTTTGATTACCTTTGTTATACGGCATACGGTCGGGCAGAACTTCGAGTTGTGGGGACATCCCACCGTAGCCTTACTTAGAATCGTACGTATCGATGGTATTTTTTCCGAACTGTAAAATAAACCTGGGACTGGACATTCTGCGCAAGAGAGAGGACGGTTACCACGATATCCGCACGGTGATGCTTTCCGTGGCGGGGTTGTGCGACATCCTGGAAATAGTCCCCGGGGAACGTGAAGGAGTGGAATTCTCTTCGGGGGGGATCGCGGTGGACTGCCCCGTGGCGGACAACCTCTGCTATAAGGCTTACCGGGCGGTGGCCGAACGGTACGGTATAGGGGGCGTGAAGATACACCTGCATAAAATCATACCTTTCGGCGCAGGACTGGGGGGCGGTTCTTCGGATGCGGTATCGACCGTAAAGGCTCTTTCAAAGCTATTCTCGCTCGGTATCCCAGACCGAGAGATGAAAGAAATTGCAGCAGGGCTGGGCAGCGATACGGTATTTTTCGTAGACAATGTTCCCGCAGTCTCTTCAGGCAGGGGTGAGGTACTGGAGCCGGTTGCGATCCCGCAGGTGTCGGGCCGAACGCTTATTATAATAAAGCCCCCGCTGGGGGTGTCGACCGCAGAGGCCTACGGTGCGGTGGCTGCCCGGGTGCCGGAAATTCTGCTGGAGGAGAGGCTCCGGCTTCCGATAGAACAATGGAGGGATGCCGTCAAGAACGATTTTGAAGGGCCGGTATTCGAAAAACATCCGCGCCTTGCCGCCATAAAGCAGGCACTATACGATGAGGGGGCCATGTTAGCTTCGATGTCGGGATAGGGGTAGGCGTTGTTCGGAATATTCCAGGGG
>JAJBVJ010000019.1 GCA_020859875.1 Rikenellaceae bacterium | reverse complement strand
CCTGCGGTAACTCACGTCACGGCAGGGGCACCCAACTTAATGTATTGATTATGAAAAAAACTATAACTTCCGACAAAGTCGCCTATACTTTAGAAGTCGAAAGTCATATATATAACGCCTGAGGGCTCCTCTATATTGTGTCGAATTATGAAAAAGTCGACAGAATATAAGATTTATTTATGCATATAGAGCACCGGTATATTCGTTTTGTAAAACCGATGCCGATATCCGACCGTATCGGAATCCGTATTCGAAACTCCCCCTCCTCGTATACCTTCCATCGAACCGGGAACCTTTCCGCCTAAGAACATATCGAGCACGGTATTTGCCGGTTCGGCCGGGCAAAGGTTCGCTTTAGCCCGAATTACTAACGGAAAAACGGTTAATCTTATTATTTTTGTGAACTTAAAATTTAGAAGGCCTCGACAGATGGACTTTGCGGATTTCGACCCGGACGGTACGGGTCAGGACAACGGCAATTATTTCGGGCTTCCGTTCACTCCCAAGGAGTCACGCCTGGTATTGTTGTCGGTTCCGTGGGATGTCACCGCATCCTATACGGACGGGGCCCGGTTCGGGCCCGATGCAATTATCGGAGCCTCGACCCAGCTCGACCTATACGACCCGGTATCCCCCGAACAGTGGCGCAAAGGGATAGGAACGATCGGCATCGACTACGGCATCCAGGAAAAGAGCCAATTTTTGCGGGAAGAGGCCCGCAAGGTCATAAAATACCTGGAAGGCGGCGGGAAGGTAACGGACGAGTATGTCGAAAGGCGCACCGAACGGATAAACGCGGCCTCGGCAGAAATGAACGAATATGTCTACGGCAGCTCGAAAAAATGGCTCGAGGCCGGTAAGTTGACGGGCCTTGTAGGCGGCGACCACAGTACCCCACTCGGCCTTATCGGGGCCTTGGCGGAGAAATACGGCACTCTTTCGATCCTGCACATAGACGCCCATGCCGACCTGAGGGAAAAGTACGAAGGGTTCGAATATTCCCATGCCTCCATAATGTATAACGTTATCACCCGAATACCGGGCGTCGAGAGTCTCGTCCAGGTGGGAGTACGCGACCTGTGTGACAGCGAGGCACAACTTGCCGCAACGGATCCCCGCATACGGATGTTCCACGGTTGGGAACTGGCCCGGGACGGATTCCGGGGCATGACCTGGGACAAGCAGTGCCGACGGATCGTCGAAAACCTTGGTGAAAATGTTTATATAAGTTTCGACATCGACGGCCTGAGCCCGTTGTACGCCCCCCATACGGGAACACCCGTGCCGGGCGGGTTAACCTTCGACCAGGCGGTATATCTTGCGGATATGGCTGCATCCGAAGGCCGGAAGGTGGTAGGATTCGACCTGTGCGAGGTCGCACCCGGGAAAGAGGGTGAGTGGGACGGCAATGCGGGAGCCCGTATACTTTACAAACTTTGCGGTATTGCCCTTAAATCCAACCAGTAAGAAACTATCCCGCCGCAAAAACGGAAAGCCGGCCGGGTTAAACCAAATAAGATGGCAAAACGTAAACGGAAATTCCGGAGCCTGAGGAACTGGTATGTTATCAGGCGGCGAGGCAGCAATTTTCTTGGAAGCCAGTGGGCGGGGGGAGCCTTTCTCGTACTCTTCTCGATAGTGGCTCTCGTGCTGGCCAACCTCGAAGCCACAAAACATGCCTATCACCATTTGCTCGAGACCCAGATCGGGGTTCATATCAATAACTTCCGCCTGGAGATGGCGTTCGAAGAGTGGGTGAACGACGCCCTGATGGCCATATTCTTTTTTGTGGTTGGTCTCGAAATAAAGCGGGGAATAATTGCCGGAGAACTCTCCAGCCTCAAACATGCAGCGCTTCCGGTGGCAGCCGCGATCGGAGGGATGGTGGTTCCGGCGGCCATCTATGCCGTACTTAACGGCGGTACCGAATTTTCCGCGGGTTGGGGAATCCCGATGGCGACCGACATCGCATTCGCCATTGGAATCCTCTCACTGCTCGGTAAAAGAGTACCCCTGTCCTTAAAAATATTCCTTACTGCTCTGGCCATAGTGGACGACCTGGGTGCCATATTGGTCATCGCCATTTTCTATACCTCGTCCATTAATTTTATAATGCTGGGTATCGGGCTGGCGGTTCTGGGATTGATGTTCTGGATGAACTTCCGGGGGATCAAGCCATCGCTTCTGTACCTGATTCCCGGTATCACCGTATGGTTTTTCTTCCTTAATTCCGGGGTGCATTCGACAATAGCCGGGGTACTGGCCGCCATGGCGATACCTACCGCCCCGCGGTTTTCGAAAAAATATTTCCTCTACAAAACCAAATATTTCATTGAGGAGTTCAGGCATACCGACAAGCCGGGCGTACCGGTCATATCCAATCCCGACCAGATGGAAGTGCTTTCGAAGGTCAATTTCGTAACCAATGCCACCACCAGCCCGTCCCAAAAGCTGGAACATATACTCAACCCGTGGGTAACATTCCTGATAATGCCGGTATTCGCATTTACAAATGCCGGGGTCGAGCTCCATTCGATCAACGATCTTCGCGTACTGAATTCCACTCAGGGGTTGGGCATCTTTTTCGGGCTCGTATTGGGTAAACCCCTCGGGATATTTCTCTTTTGCTGGCTCACCATCAAGGCAAAATGGGCCGTTCTACCCGCAAATTCCACATGGAACATGCTCTTCGGGGTCGCCTGCCTGGGGGGGATCGGGTTTACGATGTCCATATTTATTGACAATCTCGCCTTTGCAGGCACTCCCTGGGTCGACACCGGAAAGATCGCCGTGCTGATAGCATCGGTAACCGCAGCGGTTTTTGGGGCCCTGGTCATCAACTTTATGGTCAAAAAGGATAAAATTCATTGAAAAAACGGGTTAACTGCTAAGCCCGGCGGGTGAAAACGATAATTTTTCCGTACTGTGTCCGGCCCGATTCGGGAAATTTCATTAAGTTTGTAACCTATTATAAAGCTGTTAAGTGAAATACGCTTAAATTTAAATAATAAAACAACAGGCAATGAAAAAGACTATTATCGTTTTAACCGCGGCTATCCTGCCGTTTTTGATCTACTCCTGCAACGGGGGAGCAAGCGTTTCAGTTAAAAGCGAGGCGGACTCCGTGGCTTATGCCATCGGTCTGGATGTCGCCAGCTCCCTGCGCAATATGGACACTACCCTTAACATAAACGTGGTGGCTGCCGGCCTGAAAGACGGCTATCAGCAAAAGAGCAAATGGGAGCACGAACAGGCTGTGGGTTTCCTGCGTGAATATTACAACGACCGCGTGCCCAGGCGTGCCCAGGAAGCGGGCGAGGCTTTCCTGAGGGATATCGAAACCTCGAACAAGAATATACAAAAAACGGAAAGCGGTCTTCTCTACGAGATTATCGAGCCGGGCGACCCCTCATTCAAGCCCACCGACATGCGCGACCGGGTGAAGGTTACCTATGAAGGAAGGCTCAAGAACGACAAGGTATTCGACTCCTCCTACGAAAGGGGCGACACCGCGGAGTTCGGCCTCAACAGGGTAATCACGGGTTGGGGCGAAGGTCTGCAGCTCATCGGCAAAGGTGGCAAGATCAAACTCTATATACCTGCCGAACTGGCTTACGGCCCCGCTGGACAGCGCGGTTCCATCGGCCCCAACGAGCCTCTGATCTTCGACGTGGAACTCATCGACGTGATCCCGTACGAAGAACCGAGAGAATAACCGTTCAAATTATTTTCCGGGGTTCCCACCGGAGCGATCATACATTAATAGCCCTGCAAAAAATGCAGGGCTATTATATTTAGGCGCGGATTTTTGCAAGGAGGCATTATAGAATATGTATCAAACGGGTTATGTTATGGAACACCCGGTAGGGAATAACACCTCGCCGCTTTATAAATTTGCAGAAAGAAAAGGTAATGGTTATCTTTAGAGGCTTAAACCAACATAGAAACAGGATATGAAATATGCAATCATAATGACCGAAAAGGGCGACATGAAAGCGGAACTTTTTGAAGAGGAAACTCCCGGCACAGTCGCCAATTTTATTAAACTGGCCCGGGCTGGGTTTTACGACGGGCTGGCCTTCCACCGTGTGATCCCCGACTTTGTCGTTCAGGGGGGGATGTCCCGACGGCACGGGAGCGGGCGGCCCCGGCTACACGATTAAATGTGAGACCGACGCGCCCAGGCAGCACCACGACCGCGGGGTTCTCTCGATGGCCCACCGCGGAAAAGACACGGGAGGCTCCCAGTTTTTTATCTGCCATAACCGGGAGAACACCGCCCACCTGGACGGCGTACACACCGCTTTCGGCCAGGTGGTCGAAGGGCTGGGAGTGCTCGATGACATACGTCAGGGCGATATCATCGTTGGAATCGACATTATCGAAGAGTAAGTCCCTGGAAGCGTTCCCCAATATTACCCAAAGACGAAACTTTAGATAAGATGGAAATAGAAGCTACAGTAGTAAAATTACTGCCCGTGGTCAAAGGGACCAGTGCGCGCGGGGAGTGGACAAAGCAGGAAGTGATCCTCGAGCAGCCGGGTGAATTCGGACGCAAGCTCTGCGTCAGTTTCTGGGGGGACAAGGCCCTCGATGCCGCCATCCTTAAAGAGGGCGAAACGATAACCGTTTCACTCAACCTCGAATCGAGGGAATTCAACGGCAGGTGGTATACCGAGGCAAGGGTATGGAAGATGACCAAAGCCGCACCGGGGCCCGGCACACCATTTGCACCCCCCACAGTGGACTTCCCGCCTCTGCCCCCGGAAGATGCGGCGGGTACCACCGGTGAGGATACGTTCGACGACCTCCCTTTTTGACGGCTAAAGCATACTTTGCAGCCGCCCCGGTACGTTTGCAGGGAGCAAAGACGACAATAAAACAGAATATGAGCAAGAACGAATTTGAAAAATATGCCCGCGGCCACATGGGTATCAGCAGCCTCAAACTGCATAATTTCCAATCCATAGCCAAAAATTACGTATCTCCAACTATCATAGAGGAGAGGCAGCTGAATATAGCCACCATGGATGTATTCTCCCGCCTTATGATGGACAGGATCATTTTCCTCGGTGCTCCCATTTACGACGATGCGGCCAACATTATTCAGGCCCAGTTGCTGTTCCTGGAGTCGGTCGACCCGGATAAGGACATACAGATATATATAAATTCGGGCGGAGGATCGGTTAGTTCCGGTCTGGGGATATACGACACCATGCAGCTTATCAGTTCCGATGTATCCACTATTTGCACCGGGATGGCTGCCAGCATGGCCGCCGTGCTGCTGTGTGCCGGCCAGAAGGGGAAGCGTTCGGCTCTGCCCCACTCCAGGATAATGATACATCAACCTCTGGGCGGTGCGGAAGGACAGGCATCCGACATAGAGATCACGGCCCGGGAGATCCTTAAAATAAAGAAGGAGCTCTATAATATTCTTTCCATGCATTCGGGAACCCCGGTGAAAAAGATCGAGAAGGATGCCGACCGCGACTATTGGATGAACTCAAAAGACGCGGTGGATTACGGGTTGATCGACGAGGTACTAAGGAAGCGATAAGGATTTAACCGACGACAAGTCATATAAGCGTGGAAATCTCCGCGATTATAATTATATTCTTTACCACCATATCCGACTAACCACAAACCATGATTTGCACTAAATAAATGTCACAAAGAAAAGACAGTACGGAAGTCGACAAATGCTCCTTCTGCGGACTTTCCCGTATGGACGTGGACACACTATTCGAGGGTATGCAGCAGGGTGCCTACATCTGCGACAACTGTATCGAGAGGGGCCACGAAGTCCTCAGTGAAAAGTTCAACGAGTTGGAGAACCTCAAAAAACCCGCTCCCCTGCGGATGGAGGAGCTCATGAAGCCGGCCGAGATAAAGAAATTCCTCGACGAATATGTGATCGGGCAGGATGCCGCAAAGAGATATATGTCTGTGGCCGTCTACAACCATTACAAGAGGCTTATATATGCCGAAAAAACGGGGATGGGTATAGAGATCGACAAGTCGAACATTATTCTGGTGGGGCCTACCGGAACCGGTAAAACCCTGATCGCCCGCACCATCGCACGGCTGCTTAAAGTCCCCTTTACCCTCGTGGACGCTACGGTACTTACCGAAGCCGGCTACGTCGGCGAAGATGTGGAAGGGATACTCTCCCGGCTGCTCCAGGTTGCCGACTACAACATATCGCTTGCCGAACGGGGGATTATATTCATAGACGAGATCGACAAGATCGCCCGTAAGGCCGATACCCCATCCATTACCCGAGACGTTTCGGGCGAGGGGGTACAGCAGGCGCTCCTGAAAATACTGGAGGGTGCCATCGTGAACGTTCCACCGGAAGGCGGCCGCAAGCACCCCGAACAGAAGTTCGCCAAGATAGATACCACCAACATCCTCTTTATCTGCGGAGGGGCTTTCGACGGCATCGAGCAGAAAATTGCGCGAAGGCTCAATACCCGTGCCGTCGGCTACGGTCAGGCGGCAAAGAACGACATCGACCGCAACAACCTCCTGCAATACGTAATGCCGCAGGATCTAAAGTCGTTCGGATTAATCCCCGAGCTGGTCGGAAGGCTCCCGGTATTGACCTACCTCGAACCGCTCAGCAAGAAGGCCCTGCGCTCGATCCTGACCGAACCGAAAAACGCAATCATAAAACAGTATAAGGCGTTATTCGCCATAGACGGCATAGATATATCGTTCGACGACGAGGTGCTCGACTACATTGTCGACAAGGCGGTCGAATTCAAGCTCGGCGCCAGGGGGCTGCGGTCGATATGCGAAGCGGTAATCATGGACACGATGTATACTCTTCCCTCGAAGAAGGGTTGCAGCCAGTTCCGCGTTACTCTTCCGTATGCCCGTGAGAAGATCGAGAAGATCAATTTCTCACAACTTAAAAATGCGGGGTAACTCTCTGCATTCATGTCTCGGCCGCGACCGGATAATTTCAAAATCAAGCCACTATATTACATACATTACATGGACAATACATTGACCAACAGGGCTGCCGACAATATCCGCATACTCGCCGCCGCGATGGTGGAACGCTCCCGGTCGGGACACCCGGGGGGAGCTATGGGCGGAGCGGACTTCGTCAATATTCTCTACAGTGAATTCCTAATTTATAACCCGGACGATCCCAAAGACCCTAACCGCGACCGCTTTTTCCTCGACCCGGGCCATATGTCGCCTATGCTCTATGCCGTGTTGTGCCTTTCGGGGTACTATTCACTCGAAGACCTGCGCAATTTCCGCCAGTGGGAGAGCGTGACTCCGGGCCACCCGGAGCTCGACCTGGCCCGCGGAGTGGAGAACACCTCCGGGCCACTGGGCCAGGGACATGCGATGGCGGTGGGGGCGGCCATTGCGGAGAGATTCCTGGCGTCCCGTTTCGGGGAGTGGATGGCCCACAAGACCTACGCCTACATCTCCGACGGCGGGGTACAGGAAGAGGTGTCGCAGGGAGCCGGCCGCATTGCGGGTCACCTGGGCCTGAGCAATCTCATAATGTTTTACGACGCCAACAACATCCAGCTCTCCACCAAGGTCGACGAAGTGATGAGCGAAGATGTGAAGGCGAAATACCAGGCGTGGGGATGGAGCGTTATCGAGATCGACGGCAACGACCCCGACCAGATACGCGGAGCGCTGACCGTTGCCAATGCAGAAACCGAAAAACCGACACTGATCATCGGCCGCACGGTCATGGGCAAAGGGGCGGTGACCCCCTCCGGGGACTCTTTCGAGCACATGGTTTCCACCCACGGACAGCCCCTGTCGGCTGCCGGGTGCGACTTCCACGGTACGGTACGGAATCTGGGTGGAAGCCACGATGAACCGTTCGTAATCTTTCCCGAGAGTGCACAGTTATATAAAACGGCCCGCGAAAGGGCGGAAAAATGGGCCGCCGAAAAAGCCGCGGTCAGAAACAGGTGGAGAGCGGAAAATCCCGGCCTCGCGGCTAAACTGGACAGCTTCCTCGGCGGAGAAGTGCCCCGGCTCGACTACTCGAAAGTCCTTGTAAAGGACGGGGATGCTACCCGCTCGGCCTCCGCAAGCGTCCTCTCCTTCTACGCCGAGAATGTCGAAAATATGATCGTTGCCTCGGCCGACTTGGGCAACTCCGATAAGACGGACGGTTTCCTCAAAAAAACCAAAGCCTTCCAAAAAGGGGACTTCTCGGGACAATTTCTCCAGGCTGGGGTTGCCGAATTCACGATGGCATGCCTGATGAACGGAATGGCCCTTAAC
>JAJBVJ010000224.1 GCA_020859875.1 Rikenellaceae bacterium | reverse complement strand
TTATAATACCGTTCGATAAGCGGGAATTCTTTTTCAGGGAAAATTTGAGGTGATGTATATTTTCGAACGATTGCGTAGTGGCCAACCCGTCCCGGCAAACGATCCGGAAGGTCATAAGACGCGCGAGGCCTCCTACGCCACGAAGGAGTTGCTGGTGGAGCTCAACAACTCCTCGGATACTGCCCGGATGAGAGACCTGCTGGGAAAAATCACGGGGACACCCATCCACGAAAGTACCGCTCTATTCACCCCGATCTACATTAATTATGGGAAAAATACCCGGATCGGGAAGAACGTATTTATAAATTTCGGATGTACGCTGCTCGATCTCGGCGGGATAACGATAGAGGACGACGTTCTGATAGGACCGAATGTGAGTCTTTTATCGGAGGGGCATCCCGTCGGCCGGGGAAACCGGCATTCTCTTCGGACTGGTCACGTTCATATCGGCCGCAATGTGTGGTTAGGTGCTGGGGCGACAATCCTTCCCGGGGTTACGGTCGGTGAAAATTCCATAGTGGCAGCGGGCGCCGTAGTAACGAAGAATGTTCCCGCAGATAGGATCGTCGCCGGTATTCCGGCAAAGGTTGTCGGGATCGATCGATAACGGAAAGTAATGAAACCGATAATATTATCTATGGCATTTATCTGCTTCGGTGCCTGCGGTTCGTGCAGCTCATCGGAGTTTCTGCCGGAGCCTGTAAATAATGGTTCGACGGATATGGGAAATATTAAAATAGATATAACGATAGAAAACGCCGTTTTCACGGCAACTCTCGAAGAAAACGATGCCGGAAAGGCATTCAATAAGATGCTGCCACTAACCCTCGACATGGCCGATGTAAACCGCAACGAGAAATATATCCGGCTCGACGGGTACCTTCCGACCGATCCGTACTGTCCGGGAACTGTCCGCACCGGCGATCTTATGCTGTGGGGGTCGGACGGCCTGGTTTTGTTCTACAAGAGATTTTCCACCCCGTACAGCTATACCCCTCTGGGTTATATGGACGACCCGTCGGGCCTCGAAGAGGCCGTCGGAACCGGAGATGTCACCGTGCAGTTTTGCAATACCGGAAGAAAGATAATATTCCGAAGAATTAAAACCTTAGTAATATGAAAAAGAATGAAAGATCCATATCGCGCCGGGACTTCTTGAGAGTATCGGCGGTTGCGGGAGCGGCGGTCTGTATCCCGCCTATACTCGGTAATGGGGCGAAAGCCGGTGAAATTAAAACCGGTCACGGGAACAAAAACTCTTTCGACCTTCCGAGCCGCACGCTCGGAACCGGCAGCCATGCGTTGACGGTTTCGGCTCTCGGACTCGGGATGATGGGTATGAACTACCACCGGGGGCACCACCCCGACCGGAGGGCGACGATCGAGCTGACCCGCGATGCCGTACAACGGGGTGTTACCTTTTTCGATACGGCATTGGGTTACGGCCCCTACACAAACGAGGAGCTGACGGGAGAGGCCCTCTCGCCGTTCAAAAGGAATGTGGCGATCGGCACAAAATTCTTCGACGAGGGTTCTACCGCAGCGACCATCGAGTCGGATATAAGAAGATATGCCGAGAGCTCCCTCGAACGGCTCGGTGTTGAAGTTGTCGACTTATATTACCTGCACCGTTATACCTCGGAGGTACCCATCGAGGATATTGCGGGTGTGATGCAAAAACTTATCGCCGAAGGTAAGATTAAACATTACGGACTGTCCGAAGTCGGCGCGGAAATTATCCGCCGGGCCCACGCCGTGGAGCCCGTCACGGCAATCCAGAGCGAATACCACCTAATGTGGCGGGAGCCGGAGAAAGAGGTATTACCGACGTGTGAAGAACTCGGCATAGGGTTCGTGCCGTACAGCCCTGTCAACCGTGGGTTCCTCACGGGCGCTGTAAACGAATATACCCGGTTCGACTCGGGAAACGACAATCGGAATATCCTGCCGCGTTTCACACCCGAGGCCATAAGGGCAAATACTCGTATTGTCGAAGTGTTAAACGAATTCGGACGTACCCGTGGAATGACCATTGCGCAGGTTGCCCAGGCGTGGCTGCTTGCCAAAGGCGATTATATCGTTCCCATTCCCGGAACTACGAAACTCTCCCATTTGGAAGAAAACCTGCGTGCGACCGAATTCGAATTGACCCCGGCCGAAATTGAAGAACTCGAAACGTCGGTATCTTCCATCCCGGTCATGGGCGACCGTTACCCCACATCGGAACAGCAAAGGATCAGACTGTAAATCGGTATTGGGGATACCTATTTTCCTATGTCCGATCTTTATAATATGGAAATAGCCGAACTGATGCAGCAGTAGGAATAAGAAAAAGGACTCGATTGATAATTAACTATGAAAAGACTAACATTGATTTTTGCGGCAGCGGTTATTGTTTCCGGGTGCTGCAACCAAACGACGGACGTTATGAATACCGAAACAGATGCCGACGGCATCCCTAAAATCAGCGATTTCCCGACCGGAGAATCCAACGACGTTTACGCGCAATATTTTAGCGGCCGAAGCTGGGTTGCCCCACTGACCTCTAACGACGAGTTGGGTGTCCCGGTATCGAATGTCACCTTCGAACCGGGGTGCCGCAATAACTGGCACCGCCATTCGGGCGGGCAGATTCTTATAGCCGTTGGTGGTGCAGGCTATTATCAGGAGCGCGGGAAAGAGGCGATCCGGATGGAACCGGGCGATGTGATCGAGATCTCACCGGATATCGAACACTGGCACGGTGCGGCACCGGAGAGTTGGTTCTCACACCTTGCCATAGCCTGTAACCCGCAAGAGAATGAGAACACGTGGCTGGAACCGGTCACAGACGAGGAATATGACGGGGTAGTAAATAAGACGTTCCAGTTTTAATCCAACACCTCTTTCAAATATAATATGTAATTGCGGATCAATGATTTATTAAGATCGGAGAATATTGCTATATTTGTTGTTTATATCGGATAAAAAAACAATTATTTACTTGAATTACAACAGATATAGATGAACGGGGAGAAAATACTGGTTACAGGCGGAGCAGGGTTTATCGGATCGAATCTTTGTGAAGCCTTATTGTATAAAGGCTATAAAGTAGTCTGCCTGGATAATTTTTCGACAGGAAAAGCGGAAAATATAAAACATTTCTTAGATAATAAAGATTTTCGCCTTATTGTCGGGGATATCAGGAATTACTCCGATTGTTTAAAGGCATTGGACGGTATTACTTATGTCCTACACCAGGCCGCACTGGGATCCGTACCGCGGTCGATTAAAGACCCGGTCACCACTAATGAGGTTAATATCTCCGGGTTTGTGAATATGCTTACCGCCTCGAAAGAGGTTGGGGTTAAACGCTTCGTATATGCTGCCAGTTCTTCTACATACGGTGATTCCGAAAATCTACCCAAGGTTGAAAATATTATAGGAAGACCCCTTTCGCCTTATGCCGTAACCAAATATGTGAATGAACTTTATGCCGATGTATTCCACAGAACCTATGGCATCGACTGTATAGGATTGAGGTATTTCAATGTATTTGGTCGCCGGCAGGATCCCGACGGAGCGTATGCCGCCGTGATACCGCTATTCATAAAAAATTTGATAGCCCACCAGCCACCCGTAATCAATGGAGACGGAGAGTTTTCCCGGGACTTTACCTACATAGACAATGTCATTCAGGCAAATATCTTGGCAATGTTCACCAATGACAGGGAAGCCCTCAATACCGTATATAATGTTGCATACGGCGAGAGAGTCACTTTAAATCAGCTCACAGAAAACCTTAAGGAGCTGCTTTCCCGTTTTGATCCGAAAATAGGCCAGGTGGAAATATTGCACGGTGATTACAGGGTGGGTGATATCCCCCACTCTTTGGCTTGTATCGATAAGGCAAAAAGATTGCTAAAATATAATCCCGAATTTTCGATGAAAGAAGGATTGAAAAAATCCGTGGAGTGGTATTGGGAAAACTATTCGCAGGATAGGAATAATTAATGGTTATGGAAAATATCAAAATTGCTGTAATTGGATTGGGGTACGTAGGTCTTCCGCTGGCCCGGTTATTCGCAACCAAATACCCTGTCGTAGGTTTCGATATTAACAAAAAACGAGTTTTGGAGATCGGATCGGGTAGGGATTCTACACTCGAACTGGAAGAGGATATTCTAAAATCGGTGCTTACAAAATCTTCCGGTTTTACCGAAGCGGGACTTAAAGTGACCTGCGAATTGGATGATATAAAAGATGCGAACTTTTACATAGTCACCGTACCAACGCCTGTGGATAAGCATAACAAACCGGATCTAACTCCTCTAATCAGAGCCAGCGAAACAGTTGGTAAAGTTATTTCTAAAGGTGATATAGTCGTATATGAATCGACCGTTTACCCGGGAGCTACCGAAGAAGACTGTTTGCCGGTGGTGGAGAGGACATCCGGGTTGCGGTACAATATCGATTTTTTTGCGGGATACTCTCCCGAGAGAATTAATCCGGGCGACAAACAGCATACCGTAGAGAAAATAAAAAAAGTAACATCCGGATCCACACCCGATGTGGGTAGATTAATCGATAGTGTGTATGGTTCGGTAATCGAGGGGGGAACCCATTTGGCGCCTTCAATAAAAGTCGCGGAATCGGCTAAGGTGATTGAAAATTCGCAGCGGGATATAAACATCGCTTTTGTCAATGAGTTGAAAAAAATATTCGACAAGATGGGAATCGACACCAATGATGTCTTGGCAGCGGCATGCACCAAATGGAATTTTCTTCCATTCAAACCCGGTTTAGTCGGCGGCCATTGCATAGGTGTCGATCCGTATTACCTCGCCCAAAAGGCACAAGAATTTGGATATAACCCGGAAATCATCCTCGCCGGGCGAAGGCTTAACGACGGTATGGGCGAATATGTGGCCACGGAACTTGTAAAGAGAATGATACACAAAGGCCATTGTATTAAAAATTCAAAGGTTCTGGTATTGGGCATCACTTTTAAAGAAGATTGCCCGGATATACGGAATACCAGGGTTGTCGATGTTATCCGGGAATTGAGATCTTATGATATAAATGTTTCGGTATTCGACCCGTGGGCCGATCCCGAAGAAGTGAAGCACGAATACGGTATAGAGATACTCCGACAGATGCCCGAGAACAGGTTCGACGGAGTGCTACTGGCTGTAGCTCATAAAAAATTCATTGAATTTGATATCGGGTCGATACTCGAACCGGAAGGGGTAATCTATGATTTTAAAGGTGTCTTATAATTAGTAAACTTCATTTTTATAACAAAACGCCGAATGGCGTTTTGTTTATTTTTAAATCAGCATATTTCGAATAGAAATCGGTTAATACAAATGACAACCGTAGAGAGCCATAGTCAAACACGGAAGAACCTGATTTCCAATATTATCGCTCTTATAGCAAATCTCTCGATCGGGTTATTTTATACACCATATCTTGTAAGGAACTTAGGAATAGTTGCATACGGGATTCTTCCCCTTGTTTTGATTATCAACCAATATATTAATGTACTGACCGGATCGCTGACCAGCTCTCTTACACGGTTTTATAGTATTGCATTACAGCAGGGCAAAATATCCGAGGCATCTAAATGTATAAGCACGGCCCTTGCAGTCATTTTCATTTTTTTTGTTCTCCTCATAATCCCGCTTTACTTTATCGTCAGCCGAATCGATAGCATATTTACCATCCCCCCGGAACTGGTTGTTTCAGCACGGATTCTATTTATTTTAACGATTACAGCTTTTTTTATATCCTTGGTGTCAAGTATTTTCAATATAACCCTGTATGCAAATAACCGGCTAGATCAATTAAATGTAATCAAAATTATCCGAGTAGCCTTAAAACTCGGCTTTGTTGTTTTATTGTTTACGACAATCAGTGAAAATATCGTTTATGTAGGCTATGCAAATTTATTGACGGAAATAATAGTGCTGATATTCAGCCTTTCCGTTTTCAAAAAATTCACTGCCAATAAAATAAAGATAAATTTAGGGAGATTCGATAAAACCATCCTGTTATCCATGTTGGGGATGACCACCTGGGTGCTGCTTGTACAAGTAGGGGATACGGGACTATACCGTATCGATAACGTCGTGGTTAATATCTTCTGGTCGACGACCGAGTCGGGAATAGTAGGCGCTTATTCTGAATTGGGGTCGTATTTGATGGTTTCGCTTGCGGTTTTCAGTTCTATATTCGGCCCGCTGATATTAATGGCATATTCCAAAAACAGGCACGAGGAATTGGTACAAATGGCTATAGACCGTTCTCTTATTGTTGGAGTTCTCGCTGCAGTAGCTACCGGTCTTGTGGTAGGTTTTGCCGGGCAGGTAACGGTGTGGTGGTTGGGAGAAGACTTTAAACCCTACAGCACATGGTTAATCTTAAAAATAATACTGATACCTTATTACACCTCTTCCGGTGTTTTTGCCTTTATTTACAGAGCGTGGAATAAAGTGAAAATACCGGCCATAATTTGTATATTTCTCGGAGGAGTCAATCTTATTATCGCAATAATCGTCGCCCGGATAATGTCACCGAGTTATACAGCCATACTTATAATACTCGGCAGCGGTTCTTTGCTTGGTATCCTACAAAGTTATATAATGAACGGGTGGTATGTATCGAGGATTTATCCCGAAATGAAATATCCCGTCAGTAAAAATTTCTTTCTGATCGGTCTGGTACTTTTAGCCGTATCCCTATTTTCATATTCGGTAAATTTATTATTCCCTTATGATGGAATTATAAAGTTTTTAGTCGTCGGTATAATTGCAGCCGGCATCTCTTTTGCCGCAACGTTCCGTTTGGTATTTTCCCGAGATCAGAGAGCGTATCTTTACAGTATGATAAAAGTACGACGATCCACATAATTATTTTTACTAATGCAGATATCCGTAATTATTCCGGTATACAACGTGGAGAAATATATCGAAAGATGTATTCAGTCCATATTGAAACAGAGCTTCCAGGATTTCGAAATAATTGTAGTAAATGACCATACTCCCGATGGGTCGATGGATATTGTAAAAAAGTATGCTCGGAAAGATCGAAGATTTACACTTATCGATAATCCACGGAATATGGGTCTTATGTGGACCCGTATGGTGGGTTACCGCAATGCAAAGGGGCGATATTTCGTTTTCTGTGACAGCGATGATTTTTTGCCGGAGAATGCACTGGAAATTTTGCATGGAGCCATAACGACTTCCGGTGCCTCGATAGTTGTAGGCGGGATCCGTACCATTTCCGATAACAGGGAATTGCGGTTGATAAAGAACAAACTTTCATATGGAACAGATTCCGATGCTATTTACAAGTCGTTGATGACCCTGGAACTGATGCATAGTCTATGTGGGAAGATATTTGATCGAAAACTATTCGATAACAAAGAGTTCGATACATTTGAAGGGCTTACGAACGGGGAGGACGGGGTATTATTTTATCAGTTGATAGAAAATATAGACAGGATAGAATTAATCGACGACGTAGTCTATTATTATTATGTGAACACCGCGTCGGCGACCCGCAGCAGGATAACCGATAATGCATTGAACAAAATGTTATTTTCATCGGATTATATCTCCGGATACATCAATAAAAATAAACCATCACTGGCCGTTTATCTGGAACGAAGGGAGATCGAGCGATTACTGGGTCTATTGTTATGCGGGGTGTCGAAAAAAAGAATAAAGGAAAATACGGAAACTTTAGACCCGGACCGCCTCTGCAGCTATAACTGCTTGAGTAACCATTTTAATGGTATAACGATTTGGGTTTACTATATCCTTTTGAACAGTTCCCCGTCGAGATCGGTCTATCGGCTTTTAAAAAAAATAAAAAACTTATAGATACTCGAAGTCAATGAGAGGCGGTGAAGTTATAAAAACGATTTTTTTTGGAGTAAGTCCCATATTGAGCCTCCCGGGTGCATTTATGAGCGTCTATAAAAAATCCCGGCTCGGAATAAACCTGATAGCGATATTTATCGGAATTCTAAGTTTTATATACCTACCGCATTTAAGTAACGACAGGGCAAGGTATTTCGAGCTCTATGAATTTTGCAGGGATGCCTCGTTTAAAGCCTTTCTCGGTTATCTGCAGTCCAGACCCGATTTCCTGCTGCATTCGATCATCTACCTTTTTGCCAAAATCGGAATTCCCGTTCAATTCTTATTCATGGGGATAGCCATTTTTACTGTAAAAATGGTTTTTTGGAATTTCCCATTGATTTCATAAATATATGGATTGAAACACATATCCGGCAAACAATAT
>JAJBVJ010000288.1 GCA_020859875.1 Rikenellaceae bacterium | reverse complement strand
GCCCAGTATCTCTACCCTTTCCAGAAGCCCCTTTTCCGCCGCCCAGCCCGTAATACTCTTGACAGCTTCGAACTCCCCCTCCGACACCCTTGCCGAAGCGACTTCTATACGGTCTGCCTTCAATTCCTCGAGAAGCATCCGGGCAATGCTGAGCTTCTCGCGGGGCGAAAGCGAAACCCCCGATGTCTGTTCCCCGTCGCGCAGGGTGGTATCCATTATTTCTACCTTACTCATATTGCTCGGATTTGAATTGTTACGTCACCCGCTATCCATAGCCGGAAGCGGGATCATCACAACCGCTGAAATCCCCCATAAGAACTCATGCGTATTTCTATAAATTACGTCGCTCGTAGCTCTCTATCTCGGGCAATATGCTCCGCAGGTAGTCCACGTCGTCGTACCCGTTTATAAGGCACTCCTTCTTATATCCGTCTATCTCGAACTTTTCCGACTCGCCCGTTGTAAGGTTGGTAATGGTTTGTGCGGGAAGGTCGATCTCGAACTGTGCGGAAGGGTCCACCGCTACGGCCGCGAAGGCGCCCTCGAGGAATCCGGTGCTCACCTTTACCGGCAAAAGGCCGCAGTTGAGGGCATTGTTGCGGAAGATGTCGGCGAAAGCACTCGAAACCACTACCCTCAACCCGTAATCGTATATCGCCCAGGCGGCATGCTCGCGCGAGGAACCGCAGCCGAAATTATCGCCCGCGATCAGGATTTTCCCGCCGTATTTCGGATCGTTCAACGGGAAATCCCCAACGGGCCGGCCATCCTTGTCATAACGCCAGTCGCGGAAAAGATTGTCTCCGAATCCCTTTCTCTCTACCGCCTTGAGGAACCGGGCGGGGATTATCTGGTCGGTGTCCACATTCTCTATATTCAGCGGTACGGCACACGAAGTCAGTTTCTCGAATTTGGTAATAGGCATATGCTGCTGTTTTACTTTTGAAATTTCTTATCTATCATATCGTAAACCTCATCTCTAACTCCCGCCGGGAAGTCATGCTCCCCGCCCGCTTCGTCGAAAACTATCACCGTTACATCCCCGTCCGTCCCGCCCGTGCGGTAACCTTGGGCAAAGGCGTTAACTTCGGCCACGAACTTCTCACTATTGGGGTCGCCCTCGCCCCATTCCGAGGCTCCGCGGGTCATTATAAGGCTCCGGGGGTAGATATGGCGCACAAAATCGGCGGTGGTAAAGCCCTCTTTTAGCAGTCCCGGCAGAGACATAAGCGCCGGAAAAGGAGCGGGGGTCGAGTAATGGAATACCCTGGCCACATCGTAAATCCCGCACGAGGAGACCGTGAGGGCGATCCGCCGGTCGTAAAACCCGCCGTGACCCACGGCGACCCCGCCTGCCGAATGGCCGATAGCCCCTATCCTTTCCGTATCGACAAAAGGCAGGGTATGCAGAAAGTCCACCGCCCGCGAAAGGTCGTAGGCCTCTTTCGAATAGTGGTTCGACCCTTTTAGCATAAGGGCTCCCACGTGGTTATCGAACAAACTGTTGTCCCGGGAGTAGTCCGGTTCGTGGAAGTCGAACCAGGGACTTTTATCGAAGTTCCTTCGCTCGGCATGGTAATACCTGTCGGGGCAGAGTACCACATATCCGCGCTCGAAAAGGTGCAGTCCGTATTGCATACTCTCCTTGCCGGCAAGGCCCGCCGCTTCGTCTTTGCCCAGATGGAAAGAAACATCGTCCTGATGTACGGCGATCATCGCCGCCAATTCCTTCCCGGGATTATGGTCGGGAACGAAGAGGTATGCATAAACCCAATCCTCGGGAAATCCCATGACGGGGTCGGCTTCTTCCGCAAGGTACTTTATTTTGTAGCGGACACCGCCCTCCACCTTCACCGTATCGAGCCACCGGGTCTCGAGCTCGGGCCGCTGGGGCATATGGCCGAGCAGTTCGAGCAGCTTTCCCCTCTCCCTGTCCCACGACGATTCCGGCCGCTGGCCGAAGGCCGCAAAAGCGACCGATATGCCGACCAGTAACAATACCTTTCTCATCGTTCTTTTTTATAAATTAAAGAGTTCCCGCGGATCGCAGACCTTCCCCGTCACGGCTGCGGCAGCGGCCACGAGCGGCCCCGCGAGCATTGTGCGGGCCCCCGGGCCCTGGCGCCCTTCGAAATTGCGGTTGGAGGTCGATACGGCATACTTTCCGGCCGGCACTTTATCGGCATTCATCGCAAGGCAGGCCGAACATCCCGGCTGGCGGAGCTCGAAACCGGCTTCATTCAATATCTTATCGAGCCCTTCGTCATAGATCTGCCGCTCGACCATTTTCGATCCCGGCACCAGCCATGCCGTAACGTTCCCGGCTTTCCGGCGGCCTTTCACCGCCCGGGCGAACTGGCGGAAGTCCTCTATCCGCCCGTTGGTGCAGCTGCCCACGAAAACGTAATCCACCGGCTTGCCGATCATCCCCTGTCCGCTGGCAAAGCCCATATATTCGAGCGCCTTTTCGAACGATGTCAAATCGTTGCCGGAAAGCCCTGCGGGAGAGGGTATCACACCCGTTACCGGAACCCCCATGCCGGGGTTGGTTCCGTAGGTTATCATGGGTTCTATAAGACCCGCATCGAACGAGTATTCCTTGTCGAACACCGCATCCGGATCGGTATACAGCTCCTTCCACCGCTCCACGGCGCGGTCGAACGCTTCGCCCTGGGGGGCGTTTTCCCGTTCGCATACATAATCGAAAGTGGTACCGTCCGGTGCTATGAGCCCCCCGCGGGCTCCGCTCTCGATAGCCATGTTGCAAACGGTCATCCGCTCCTCCATGGTCATCGAGGTTATCGCACTGCCCGCGAACTCTATGAAGTGTTCCGTGCCGCCCGAAGCGGAAATCTGTGAAATTATGTAGAGGATAACGTCTTTCGCGGTGACTCCTTCTCCGAGCCGGCCGTTTACGGTGATCCGCATTTTTTTGGGTTTGGGCTGGAGGATGCACTGCGTGGCGAATACCATCTCCACCTCCGAAGTCCCCACCCCGAAGGCCACCGAGCCGAAGGCCCCGTGGGTCGCCGTATGGCTGTCTCCGCAAACGATGGTCATCCCGGGAAGGGTATATCCCAACTCGGGCCCGACGATATGCACCACCCCCTGCTTGGGATGTCCCAGGCTGAAATGCTCGATGCCGTTTTCGTCGCAGTTGGCGGCGAAGGCGTCCAACTGGCCCTTCGATTGCGGATCGTCTATGGGCAGGTGCTGGTCGACGGTCGGAACGTTGTGGTCGGCCGTGGCCACCGTCCTCTCCGGACGGGCCACCTTCAGGCCGCGGTTTTTCAGCCCGAGGAACGCCACGGGCGAAGTCACCTCATGTATGTAATGCCGGTCTATATAAAGGACGTCACGCCCCCCGTCCAGGTGGCGAATTACGTGCGAGTCCCATACTTTATCGAAAAGTGTTTCTCCCATTTCAAATTTATATTTTTATTCCCGTACCGCAGGGGTAAATCCCGTCTACGGTGCGGCGGAACCGCCCCAAAGGCCGATCCCCTCAGTATGTTCAGTCGTTTCTTTCCGCTGTCTCTTTTTCGGTCACCCCCAGTGTTTTTAGCGCATCGAGGAAAGCTTCGACGGCGGCCCTTACCGTATCGGTGTTGGCGGCGAAGCCCTGGGCTGTTTTTCCGCCCAGCTGCACCTGCATATGCACTCTGCCTATATCGTTACTCCCCTTGCTCATAGACTGGATCAGGAACTCGTTTATGACCACCTTCTCGTTTATCATGCTCTTTATGGCGTTGCATGCCGCATCCACCGGCCCGTTGCCCACGGCCGTGGCCATACGGTCGGTATCACCGAAGCGGACGATCACGGTAGCGGTCGGCACCAGCATCCCGGTCATAACCTGCAGCTGTCGCAGCTTGATATGGTTGGCCCTCAGGGTCTCCATATCGCCCACAAGGTAAAGGAGGTCTACGTCGCGTATATCTTTCTTAGAGTCGGCGAGCTTGAGGAACTTCTCATAAATCTCGTCCAGCTCCTCTTGTCCGAGCTGGTAGCCGAGCAGCTCCAGGCGGTGGCCAAGGGCGGCGCGTCCGCTCCGCGCGGTAAGCGCTATGACCGATTCGTCCACACCGACCGCCTGCGGGTCTATTATCTCGTAATTTTCACGGTTTTTGAGCACCCCGTCCTGATGAATTCCCGAAGAGTGGGCGAAGGCGTTGCGCCCTACGATCGCCTTATTGGGCTGTACGGGCATATTCATCAGGCTGGAGACCAGTTTGCTGGCCTTGGTGATGAGCCGGGAATTTATGTTCGTGTCCAGCCCGTACCCCTTATGACATCGCAGGGCCATAACCACCTCTTCGAGAGATGTATTGCCGGCCCGCTCCCCGATGCCGTTGATGGTGACCTCGACCTGCCGTGCTCCGTTGAGCACTCCGGCAAGGGTATTGGCCGTGGCCATCCCCAGGTCGTTATGGCAATGGGTTGCTATCACCGCCTTGTCTATATTCGGCACATGATCTACGAGGTATTTGATCTTTGCCCCGAAATCGTGGGGCATGCAGTAACCCGTGGTGTCGGGAATATTCACCACCGTCGCCCCCGCGGCAATTACGGCTTCGACCACCCGGGCCAGATACTCATTCTCCGACCGTCCGGCGTCCTCGGCGTAGAATTCCACATCCTCTACGAAGCTGCGGGCATACTTTACGGCCGCCACCGCCCGCTCGATTATCTCCTCGGGGGTGGAACGGAGTTTATCGTAAATATGGTAAGGCGACACTCCGATACCGGTATGGATCCTCTTGCGCCGGGCGAGCGACAGGGCGTCGGCCGCGACCTCTATATCTGTCCTTACGGCGCGCGTCAGGGCACAAATTACCGGCTCTGTGACCGATTTGGAGATTTCCCTCACCGAGTTGAAATCGCCCGGGCTCGACACCGGAAAACCGGCCTCTATTACGTCCACCCCGAGCGCTTCGAGCATCCGCGCCACCTCAATCTTTTCGATCGTGTTCAACTGGCAGCCCGGCACCTGCTCGCCGTCTCTCAGTGTGGTATCGAAAACGTAAATCCTTTCGCTCATAAACAAATTTAGCTATAATTTTGCAATGTCCAAAATTAGCCTTCTTTGTTAAAAATATATTTAAACGTTGAAAATAAAATACGACGACTAAAGCGGCCGAAATCCGCCCCGGCCGAAAGGGGGCAGGCTCGATTTAAATTCCGGGCAACCCAAAAATATGTATATCAATACAATAAGAATGGGGTAATAGAAATGCCACGGCAAAAGAAGTTTCCGATAAAATACTATGTTCAAACAACCGGAGGCTGGACGTTTTTGTGCGATGATAGCCGTTCCTACTTTCCCAGAAGGCTCCCGGCCTGCCTGGTTGCGGCATCGGTCACTACACTCCCGCTGAGCATCTTTGCGATCTCGGCAACCCGTTCCCCGCCCTCGAGCCGCTTGATTGCGGTGCGGGAAGTTCCCCCCGAATCGTCTTTATATACATAGAAATGACAGTCTCCTTTTGCGGCTACCTGCGGGAGGTGTGTTATGTTTATCACCTGCCGGCCTTCGGCCAGCGAGTTTATTATCTCCCCCATCGCGTCGGCGATCTTACCCGAGACCCCTGAATCTATCTCGTCGAAGATAATGGTCGGCATCCTGCGGCTTCGGGCCGCTATCGATTTTAGCGCGAGCATGACCCGCGACATCTCTCCGCCCGAAGCGATCTTTTCGACCGGTGCCGGTGCTGTTCCCGCATTGCCGCTGAACAGAAACCGCACCTCGTCCCCGCCCGAGGGTTTCATCCGGTCGGCAGATCCGATCCCGACCCTGAACACGGCACCCGGCATACCGAGCGAAGCTAATATCCCGGCCGCCTCCTTCTCTATTGCGGCCCCCGCCTTCGTGCGTCCCCGGGTAATTTCCGCCGCGATTTGGCGGGCCTGCTTTTCGAGGGACGCGATTTCCCTGCGAAGAGACTCTATATTCTCCGACGAGGTAGATATCGATTCCAGCCGCTCAGCATACTGCCTATGGATGGAAAGCAGCTGAGCCAGATCGCAGGCGCCATGCTTCTTCTGAAGGGAGAACATAAGAGCGAGGCGCTCTTCGGTCTTTTCGAGTGCGGCGGGATCGCTCTCTATCCTGTCCGCCCCGGCCGTTATCTCACGTTCCAGATCCCTGAGCTCTTCCCTTGCCGATTCTATCCGGGCGGCATAATCCGCGGCGGGGGGGAAAAAAGTCCCGATACGGCCGAGGGCCGAAGAGGAATTTTTCAGGGCAACCAGAACCCCGTCCCCTTCCCGACCGAGCACATCTCCCGTCTGGGTCAAAATGCGTTTTATCTCTTCTGCGTGAGCGAGCTCGTCGAGAGCGGCTTCGAGGCGCTGCTGCTCGCCTTCGGCAAAGGCGGCGGCGTCGAGCTCCTCCACCTGGTGTCGAAGCCATTGCTCCTCCGAGGCGGCCTTATCCGCCTCTTCGACCCTCTTTTCCAGATCGGCCGAAGCCCGTTTCCACCGGGTGTAGACCTTACCGTACTGCTCCAGCAGGTCGGCATTTTGGGCCATCCCGTCCACAACCTGCAGGCGGAAAGCCTCGTCGGCTATCCGCAGGCTCTGGTTCTGGGAATGAATATCTATGAGCGACGATCCAAGCTCCCGGAGAAACTGCAAACCGACCGGCAGGTCGTTTACGTAGGCTCGACTTTTACCCTGCGGAGAGATAACCCGGCGGATGACCGTGGTGGATTCGTATTCGAGGTCATTATCGGTGAATAACCCTTCCAGGCCATAACCCGAAAGTTCGAAAACCCCTTCGACCACGCAGTTGCGCCCCGTATCCTTTATAACCGAACCATCCGCCCGGCTGCCCAGAAGAAGCCCCAGGGCTCCGAGCAGTATGGACTTACCCGCCCCGGTCTCACCCGTTATGGTAGTGAGCGAGGGACCCGGCACCAGGCTGAGCGAATCTATGAGCGCATAATTCTCGACCGTGAGTTCGGTAAGCATTCGACAAGTGGAATATGGTAACGGGGATGAAATTAGTGGTTTTTCGGCGAACGGGCAAGATACCCGGCGCGTTTCTACGCTATTATTTCCGCGGCACGGCTCTTTTCCATCAGGGGATGGCTCTCGGTGTTCCCTTCCCGGTCGAGGATCGTTATGACATTGGTGTCACCGCCGAATCCCGCCCCTTCATCCCGCAGGGAATTGAGCACTATAAAGTCGAGATTCTTCGAGCGCAGTTTTTCGAGTGCGTTACGGTTTTCATCGTCGGTTTCCAGAGCAAATCCCGCCACAATGCGGCCGTCTTTCGCATCGCCCAAAGCCGCGGCGATATCCCGCGTTTTGTGTAAGGTTATGGAAAGTTCGTCCCCGGCCTTCTTTATCTTCCTGTCGGAATAGTGCGCGGGGGTGTAATCCGCAACTGCGGCGCAAAGCACTGCGGCATCGCAACCTTCAAATGCCGCCAGCGACGCTTCGTACATCTGCCCGGCAGTTGTGACCCGCACCGTGTCGACACCCGGGGGCGGTGAGACGGCCGCCGGCCCGCTAACCAGCACGACCTCAGCCCCTCGATCCGCAAGGGTTGCGGCGAGGGCATATCCCATTTTACCCGTGGAGTGGTTGGAAATATACCGTACAGGGTCGATCGGCTCGAGGGTGGGGCCGGCAGTCACGAGGATCCTAGATCCGTGTAAGTCCTTTTTTTTTTGAAAGAAGGCGGTCAGGGCCGCGATAATCTCTTCCGGCTCCGCCATGCGCCCCTTACCGACAAGGCCGCTGGCGAGTTCGCCCTCGCCCGGCTGTACGATCCGCACCCCGTCGCCGGCCAGAGTCTCGAGGCTGCGCCGGGTGGAGGGGTTAGCGAACATATCCAGATCCATCGCCGGGGCGACAAATACCGGACATCTTGCTGAAAGGTAGGTGGTAAGCAGAAGGTTGTCCGCAATGCCGGCGGCCATCCTGGCCAGGGTGTTTGCCGAGGCCGGGGCTATCACGTAGGCATCGGCCCATTCCCCTATACTCACGTGGGAATTCCAGCGGCCGTCTTCCGGGTCGAAGAAATCGACCAGTATGGGATTTTTAGAGAGCGTAGCCAAGGTAAGCGGCGTTATGAACTCCTTTGCCGTTTTTGTCATGACGACCCTCACCTGGGCCCCTTCGCGTATCAGGCTACGGACAAGTATAGCAGCCTTGTAAGCTGCTATACTTCCGGTTATTCCTATCAGTATTTTCTTTCCCTGCAACATCAGTAGGGATATATTAGCAAATATAAGTCCGCTTATGCCTGTTCGCTGCCGCCTTCCCGGTAATAGACCTTACCTTCGAGGAACTCCTCAGTGTCAACGAGCGACGGTTTGGGAAGGCGCTCGTAGTAG
>JAJBVJ010000216.1 GCA_020859875.1 Rikenellaceae bacterium | reverse complement strand
TATTCCTTGGCTAGAATCTTGGGTACAGTATGTGCTAGGTACCAATGGTCGTCGCCTAAAAGCACAACCACTGAGAACCCTTCCTCAGCATTTCGAGCGGCTCGGTCTTTTCCGCCGTCCCCCTTTTTTTTACGGCCGACGATACCGTAAATCCCCGCATGGAAATATAGCTGAACCGCCAGCAGCACAAGGGCCGCCAGCGAAAGAGAGATTCCCCAAAAACCGTATTCAGATAGCGTCCAGTCGACGATCCGGTTGATTTTGTCCACCTTTGCGATAATTTGAACAAAGATAGTCAATAACGCCGATAACCCATCCGGTTCCCACTAAAAATCGAAAGGCCGGGGCGGGCGGCTGCGGCCCGCCATCCTGTTTATTTTGCATTCCGGTGTATATTCCGTCGATTCGATATATATTTACACCCCGAATAAATTACTATCGCTATGAAAAATTCTCTTTTATTACTTATCCCTTCCCTTCTCTTTACAGCGGCCGTTACGGAAGCCAATGCCCGGCCGGCAGAACCGGATATACCTTCACAAGAGGGTTTCGAATGGGTCATCCGGCCCCATTACCGGGAATTAGGCTCTTTCAGGGACTCGGACCTGGCACCGGCCGAGTTTTGGGACGAAGAGGGTGGGTTGCGGCATTACTATATAGACCGTAACGGGAATCCGGTTCTGGAATTCGACTTCGAATTCCTGGGTCCCTTTTTCGAAGAGCGGGCAGTGGTGGGCTATATGGGCGGCCCCTACGGAGTGATCGACCGCGGGGGGAACATTATCGTCCAACCGGTTTACGAAGATCTCGATTATTACCAGGAGGGCCTTTGCCCGTTCGAACACGAAGACCGCGGAGGCTATCTCGATCGGGACGGAAACGAGTATATATCCTCAGAGGGTATCCGACCGGGACACTTCTCTGACGGTTACGCCGTTTTCTATGATCGGGATGCAGAGCGGTTCGGCGTTCTCGACCGCGATGGATTGATAGCCATTCAGCCTATCTTCGAAAGGCTGGGCCGTTACTGCGACGGATTGTTCCCGGCCGAGGCCGAAGACGGGATGTGCGGCTACATCGACCTCGACGGGAACTGGGCGATAGAGCCCCTTTACGATTATGTCCTGGTCTTTAGCCAAGGGCGCGGGGCTGTCGGTAAAGACGGTAAGTGGGGATTCGTCAATACCCGGGGAAATATCGTAGTGCCCCTGGAGTACGACTATATCTCCAGACCATTCTCGGACGGGATGGCGGTCGTGGAAGTGGATGACCTGCAGGGCTGTGTCGACCTCGAGGGGAACCTGGTCATCGAATGCAAATTCTCCAGTATCTCCCCTTTCTCCGATGGGTATGCCTTTGCATCGGCCCCGGGAGATCGGAAGGAGGGAATTATCGATAAATCCGGCAATTGGGTAGTCGAACCCTGCTTCGACGTTCCATACCCATTTATCGACGGACTGGCATGTGTCAGGGTGGGCCAGAAGTGGGGGATCATCCGGATTAAAGATTAACCCCCTTGTTTGCGGCTACCATCCAGGGAATAAAACGGATTTGTTATCTTTGCGGGGATGAACTTCCAGCTCCACAGTACCGCCTCCGGGTCGCATGCCCGGGCGGGCAAGATAACAACCGAAAGGGGTGATATACACACCCCGATTTTTATGCCGGTCGGCACCGCCGCCGCCGTTAAAGGCATCTTCCACCGCGACCTGAAAGAGGCCGGGGCGGAAATTATCCTGGCTAATACCTACCATCTCTATCTCCGGCCGGGCACCGCCGTACTCGAAGCGGCCGGCGGAGTCCACGGATTTTCCTCGTGGGACAGGCCCGTACTTACCGACAGCGGCGGGTTCCAGGTATTCTCCCTTGCCGGTCGCCGAAAACTGAGCCCGGAGGGGTGCCGGTTCAGTTCCCATATAGACGGCTCGCGCCATCTTTTCACGCCGGAGAATGTCGTCGACACCCAGCGGAGCATCGGCGCCGATATTATGATGGCCTTCGACGAATGCCCGCCCGGGGATGCCCCGCGCGAATATGCGGCCCGATCCCTGGAGCTGACCCACGGGTGGCTCGAAAGGTGTTTCGACCGATACGGTAAGACTTCGCCCAAATACGGCCGCTATCAGTCGCTCTTCCCGATCGTACAGGGATGTGTATATCCCGACCTGCGGGAAAGGTCTGCGCGGTTCGTGCGGCAATTCGACGCGGACGGTTACGCCATCGGCGGTCTTGCCGTGGGAGAACCCGCACCGGTGATGTACGAAATGATCGAGCTGGTAAACGACATTCTGCCGCCCGACAAACCCCGTTATCTGATGGGGGTCGGAAAGCCGGTCAACATCCTCGAAGCGATCGACCGCGGTGTGGATATGTTCGACTGCGTGATGCCCACACGCAACGGGCGCAACGGGATGCTCTTTACGAGCGAAGGGGTAATAAATATCCGCAACGAGAAGTGGAAAAACGACTTTTCGCCCGTCGACCCCGCAGGCCACTGCTTCGCCGACCTGCAATATTCGAAGGCATACCTCCGCCACCTGGCGATTTCCGGAGAGATGTTGGCAGCCGAAATAGCCTCTCTTCACAATATTTCTTTCTATCTTTGGCTGGTCAAGGAGGCCCGCAGGCGGATAGTAGGCGGAGATTTTGCAAGGTGGAAATCCGAAATGGTCGATAAACTGGGCAGAAGGCTTTAATACAATATGAAATTCAAATTTCCCGGCATAAAGATACTGGACAGGTACATAATACGTAAGTTCCTGGGAACTTACGTATTTGCCATCGCCCTTATCATCGTCATCGTGGTGATATTCGATGCCGTGGAAAAGATCGACGACTTCATAGAGCTCAAGGCCCCCCTGAAGGATATAGCAATGAGGTATTACCTCAATTTTATCCCCTATTTTATCAACCAGTTCAGCGGGCTGTTCACCTTCATTGCCGTGATATTCTTTACCTCCAAACTGGCATACCAGACGGAGATAATAGCCATACTCTCGAGCGGGGTGAGTTTCCGAAGGCTGATGTGGCCCTATTTCGTCTCGGCGACGATCATTACACTACTGGCGCTCGGCCTCAACCTTTTCATTATTCCCAAAGCGAACGAACGGCGCATCGAGTTCGAAACGGAATACCTAAAAAAGGGGCGGCGCATGCAACGTTACGACATGCATATCTACCGCCAGATTTCGCCGGGAACGGTGGCCTATATACGTGGTTTCCGTGGAGGTGAAAACAACAACGCCTCTTATCTTGCGATCGAACAGTACGAGGACAACAAGTTCGTAGGCGCTCTCGAAGCCGCAAACCCCGTCTTCGACCCCGAAACCAGGTGTTGGAGCGCACCTCGTTACATTACGCGGGAATTCGTCGGGGAAAAGGAAGTTTTCGAGGCCCACCAGGCGCTCGATACCCTGATAAACCTCGAGGCAACGGAACTCGGACGCGTGGAAGAGCTTATCAAGACGATGAACCTCTTTGAACTCAACGATTTCATCGCACAGCAGAAGGAAAAAGGGTCGGACATGATCGCAACCTTCCTTGTGGAACGGACGCAGAGGTTCTCCTACCCGATCTCGACTTTCATCCTCACGCTGATCGGAGTTTCGCTCTCCTCGCGCAAGGTGCGGGGCGGGACGGGTCTGCATATCGGGATAGGGATAACGCTATGTTTCTCCTACATCCTGATCGCCAAGTTTGCCGAAGAATTCGCCAAGAACGGCGTCCTGCCGCCGGTATTGTCGGTATGGCTCCCGAACATATTTTACGCAATGATCGCTGTGTATCTATATAAAAAGGCTCCCAAATGATGAAGATAATCTTCCGGTATTACAAAGCCATATACCTGGTGTTCTCTCTTACTGGTTCTGCCTCCGACCATAATCCTGTTCCGCAGCGGCGAACGTGGCAAATGCCTGCCGATCCTGCTGCTGATCGTACTTGCAACCGCCGCGGTAGCCAAGATCGGAAAGAGTGGCAAACACCGTTGACGGCTCGAAAAAACATCGCCGCGGACGAATGCCGTCCGCGGCGAATCCCATTCACTTTAATTTATCGCAATTTCTGTGAAATAACACCGACGATCGTATCGGTGGCTCCTTTATTTGCGTAGATATAGGATAGCGCCTTGGCTTTTGCCCCGGCATATTCCACCGGGCTATCTTCCAGACAGGTGTACCACCCTTCCAGTTCCGCAAGGCCGGAAACGCTCCGGGCGGCACCCAATTCTATCAGCTGGCGCGCTTCACGGAATTTTCCGTAATTGGGGCCGAAAGCCACCGGAAGGCCGAAAACCGCGGCCTCCAGCGTATTGTGAATTCCCGCTCCGAACCCGCCTCCGATGTAAGCATATTTACCGTAGCGGTACAGGGCCGAGAGCAATCCTATCGTATCTATTATAAGAAGCTTCGCGCTATCCACCCCGGGCTGGTCTTCCCCGGCCGTAAAGCGGACCGCCCCGAGAGCGGGATCGTTTATCATTTGGCCGATCCGGGTGGAGTCGGGTTCGTGCGGAGCCAGTATCACTTTCACATCCGGGTAGGCGGACATAAATTCCAGTATCAACTCTTCGTCCCGAGGCCATGTACTACCGGCAACCAGTACCTTGCTCCCCGCCGCAAATCGGGCGGCGAGGGGTAATGCGGACGCGGTATCGGGGATCGCCGCAACCCGGTCGAACCGGGTATCTCCCGAGACGATAACGTTGTCGATTCCGATCCCCGCCAAGAGCTCCCTGGAAGTTACGTTCTGAACGAAGATCGTATCGAACGAGGCGAGACCCCGGCGGAAAATGCCGCCGTATGGACGGAAAAATACCGAATTCTCACGGAAAATCGCGGAGACGATATAGGTTCGGATA
The DNA here is from genome assembly GCA_020859875.1 of Rikenellaceae bacterium. Taxonomy (GTDB): domain Bacteria; phylum Bacteroidota; class Bacteroidia; order Bacteroidales; family Rikenellaceae; genus WRDF01. The sequence goes on along the minus strand of JAJBVJ010000216.1, from coordinate 3,492 downwards.
TTACGGCGTCCAAGCTCCCGCAGGTAATTCAGCCAGAACTCGTACTTTACGAATATGGCGACCTGGCAATCGACCGCATCGAGGAACCTACGCACATTGCGTGGAGTATCGAGCGGAAGATAAAAGACCGCGTCTGCCCCCGGGTAATCTTTACGGATATTATACCCCGACGGGGAAAAGAAGGTAAGCAATATTTTCCTCTGCGGATATAGACTTCTCAACCGCTCCAGAACGGGCCTTCCCTGCTCGAACTCGCCCAGCGAGGCGCAGTGCATCCATATCACCTTGTCCCCTTTGGAGAAAGCCGCGGCAAGCCCGGGGAACATATCCCGCCTTCCTGAGACCCATTGAGCGGCCTTTCCGTTGAAATGGGCGGCCAGCCGGATGGCAAAGCCGTATAAAAATATCCCGATATTGTAGAAAAACATGTAAAGTTTTTTCGATAGGGTCTGTTATTATTTGAGTATGTCTTTAAGGGCAGACCTGTTTATTACCTTTATAACGTCGCCTTCTACCTCGACTATATGCTTTTTTTCGAGCCCTTCGACCACAGTCACCAGTGCACTGCGGGTGGCCGAGAAATAATCTGCTATCTCCTTTATATCGGGCACCGGAACCTCCGGGGAACCGTTCTGCGTATGGTCGAGCAGGTAGGATGCCAACTTCTCGCGGAGTGTTTTATAGGAAAGGGCGTAAATCCTCTTCTGCCACACCCCGGCACGGTTCGAGATAATATCGATGAAATTGGAGAGTATCAGGGTATGTTCCTGCATCAGTTCGAACAGAAGCCCGCGGTGCAGGGTCATTATCCGGGTATCCCGGGCCGCCACGACATCCACCGGGAGCCTGTTGTAGCCGCCGAAGAGGAAAGCGGGGGCGATAAGTTCTCCGGGCGAGAGGGTCTCGATCGCCGCCTTCTGCCCGGTAGGATAGGTGAAAATTCCCTCGACGCTTCCGGAGAGAACAACCATCAGACCCGAGTAAGCCATATCTTTTTTCGCTATGACCTCCCCGGCACCGAACGATGCGATACTTATATCGTCGCTGCCCAGCACATCCTCGATCATTGCATAATTCATTCCCCGGAAAAGGGGACACGTCGTCAGTACATCGTATATATTTTCCATAAAACTATCGTTATCCAGCGGGACGGAAAGTAAAGATAATCCTTTTCACCGAGATGCCCAAGCCGGGATTACCATGAAGGAACCATAACGTCGGGGATATACTCCACTTCGAATTTCCCGTTGGAGTGCACGACCGACACCAGGTCGAATCGGGTGTCCGTATCGATCCCCTTTTCGAGGATGTAAGCCTCCGCCGCCCTCTGTAATGCCGCGAATTTAGCCTCCGTATATGCCTCTTCGGGTACGGTCAGTCCGTTTTTCACCCTGCATTTAACCTCTACTATATGCAGCTGCCCCTCTTTGAGGGCGATAATATCCACCTCGTACCGCCCGCAGCGCCAGTTGCGCTCCACAACGGCAAAGCCGCGGGCCTCGAGCCACCGGGCGGCCGCCTCTTCGCCCATACGGCCTATTTCTGCATATGTTAAGGTCTTCATTTCAATTTTCGGGGGCGGCCACTCTATATTCCGGTTCGGTGAAATCCCTCTATCGCCCCAGACCCGAACTGTCCCCCCCTGGTTTTACCGCCGGCATCTATTGCCGCGTTTTAATAATGACCGTGCAGACAATCCTCTACCAGACGAAAAGCCTCCCGGTAATTCGCCAGCGCCCGGGAATATTCTTCCGCAACAAGATATTTTCCGTGCCGGACGCATAATCGGAAACCCCCGGCAGTCCGTGACAGGCCGTCCAGATGGCCCCGATAAGTAAAATCACCGCCTTTATAAAATGCATCGGAGCGATTATATATTAAACTTTCAACAGGAATGAAAGCCCGTCGGTAAGTTCACGCGGCTGTTCGCCCTTTTTAAATATGCGCAGCGGTTTAGGCCCTATAAGAGACATCTGCCCGCCTTCGATTCGGAGCATACAACCCTCGCGGAGACCCGCCACATAGCGGTGCGGATTGGCCTCTGTATATTCCATGATACGCTGCTCACGGGTCTCGCCGGCATGGCCTTCCGGGTTATGGTCGAGATAGTGGGGATTGATCTGAAAAGGTACGAGGCCCATGGCCGTGAACGACCGCGGCTCCACGATGGGCATATCGTTGGTGGTACACAGCGTGGGGCAGGCCACATTGCTGCCCGCACTCCAGCCGATATACGGGGCCCCATCCCGGACACGAGCTGCTATCGCCTCCATAAGCCCCTGCTCCTGCATTTTTTTGACAAGAGCAAAGGTATTTCCACCCCCTACCGCGATGGCCCGAGCCTGTGTGACCTCCCGGACGGGGTCGCTCGAAGTATGCACCGAACGAACGGCAATTCCCGCCTCCCCCAGTCTTTCCTGCACCTTGCACAAATATTCGCCGTATGAAAATGTCACGGCGGCATACGGCACGAAGAGTATTTCCCGGATGCCACCCAGAAATTCGTCTATATTCCCCAGCGGGTACTTTAAGTAGGGTTCGCCGGCATTGGTGGAGTTGCTGATAAGCAGTAGTCTCATATCTTTATACGTTAGTGTTCCATAACCTTATTATCTCGGCTTCCACCACCCGGGGGAAGTGTTCGTATTCGAGCGCATGTACCTTGTCGGCAAGGGACTGCGGGGTCTCGCCCTCCTGAAGCGCCACCCGGTATTGGGCGATTACAGCCCCCTGGTCATATCTTTCGTTCACATGGTGGATGGTGATGCCCGACTGCTTCTCCCCCGCCTCGACCACCGCCCGGTGCACATTATCCCCGTACATGCCTTTCCCACCGTAGTGGGGCAATAGGGCCGGATGAATGTTCACGATGCGCCCCCGGTATGCCTCCACAAGTTCGGCCGGGATAAGCGTGAGAAAGCCTGCAAGGACAATATAGTCTATCCCGCAGCCGTTTAATATCTTCGCAACACGCTTCCCGTCACGCCACTCGGGACGCGGTATAACGACGGACTCTACCCCCAGGCGCTCGGCCCTTTCCAGAACAAAGGCACGGGAATTGTCACTGACGATAAGGCAGACCCGCGCCAAAGGGGAGGTCGAGAAATGGCGGACTATATTTTCGGCGTTCGAGCCGCTGCCCGAGGCGAGGATGGCTATTTTTTTCATTATCTGGCTATTGTACTCCCACCAGCATGGGCAGGAGCAAAAAAAAAAGTACGGATGCCAAAAATAATGGGAAAAGTGTTACTTTTGCAAAAAATCTGTCCTGAATTAGAGGGCAGTCTTAATCTTAGAGAATACTAAAAAACAATTGTTAAACTAAATTTTAAAATTATGTCAGAAGTTTCATCGAAAGTTACCGAGATTATCGTGGATAAACTTGGTGTGGATGCAGCTGAAGTTGTACCTGCTGCAAGTTTCACTAACGACCTCGGCGCTGACTCGCTCGACACCGTTGAACTTATTATGGAATTCGAGAAAGAATTCGGC
>JAJBVJ010000299.1:2184-8367 GCA_020859875.1 Rikenellaceae bacterium | reverse complement strand
GGAGGCGATATCCACCGAGGCGGCGGTATCGTCGGCGAGCATGCAGAAGAATCTGACACCGCCCTTGTCGGCCATCCCGAAATAATTTGCAATATGACACCCCCGTTCGCCGAGCCTCCGGCAAAGGGAATCGTAAAACTCGGGATATGAGACTACGGGCACCGCATCCAGCCGGACGCTGCCTTCATGGTTGTATGTGGTCAGCCATTCCATCGCCCTCAACCGTTTAATATTTCCATTCCTTTTCCGAGCCATTCGACAATCCACCCGGGCTGGAGAGTACCGAGCACGACGGCCGCCAATATCAGCAAAAGAACCGGCACGAGAAGTATATAGTTCGATTTCTCCCGGGGCGGGATCGCCCGGGCCGGATTGTAGCACAACCGCACTACGGTTCGCATAAAGTTATACAGTACACTGCACAGCAGTATTACGGTTACCGTCAGCAGCAACCATCTGCCCTCGACCGCCATCCGGCCGAAAACGATGATCTCCGAAATAAAGAGCGGCGAGGGCGGGAAGGCCAACAGCAGTAGTGAAGCGACTATAAAGACCACCGATCCCGGTCGGCTCACATCCATATAGGAGCCCCAGCGGCCGATCTGGTAATGGCCGTAAGATTTCCCTGCACGGGACGCCTGGAGGAACAATGCCGACTTGATGACCGTATGGCCGGCAAGGTGCAAAACGGCGGCAAATACCGCAACTCCGCCCAGTCCGAGCCCCAGGAGCGCAATGCCCATATTCTCGACCGTAGAATAGGACAGGAAGCGCTTGAAATGGTTTGTCCTGCGCATAAACAGGGCCCCGGTGAGCACGGAAAGTATCCCGGCAACGACGAGCACGTTCCCCGACCAACCGGCAATTTCGGTGGAAAGCACGACACGGTATATTTTCACTATCGAGACGAATCCGCCGTTGACAAGCACCGTGGATATGAGGGCCGAAGCGGGGGCCGGTGCGGCCATGTTCGCATCCACGCCGATGGTGTAGAGCGGGAAGATTTCCATCTTGCAGCTATATCCGGCCACTATGAAAACGAAGGCCATCTGCAAAAAGAGCGGGTTCGCAAATTTTGCGCTCACGGTAAGTCCCGAGTATGAAAGGTCGGCTCCGTGGCTCAGCCCTCCCAGCAGCAGCACTCCCAAATAGGCGACGGCAATACCTACCGAGCATACGAATATATATTTCCACGTCGCTTCCAGGCTCCGCCGGGTGCGGCGATGGTAGATTATCCCGGCCGTACAGAGGGTGGTCGCTTCGAGAAGGATCCAGGTTACGGCAATATTGTTTGCGAAATAAACCCCGGTCAGCGCCGCGCATAGTAAAATGATAAGCGCGTGGTATAACCTTTTCCGGGCGGGTTCTTCGCGGTCGAGATACCACAGCCCATAGAGGAAGGCTACGGGGGAGACTATGGCCAGTAGGGTGTTGAACAAAGCTCCCGTACCATCGAACGTGAAAAAGGACAGGGATGTGGTACCGATCCCCTCGAATATCACCCATGCCGCCATCGCCGCCTGGAGTAGGTAAAAAGCCCCGCCCGTCCACTTCATAAGCTTTTGCGTCCGCGAAAGAAGTACGCCGGCGGCCAGTAAGACGGATATTATAAAGTAGAGGAGCAGCATCAGTCCTTAATTGTCGTTAAGTTGTCGGAGTCCATATTTTTCATTTCGCCTCCGATCTTTGTGAGGAATACCCCGAGCATCAGCACACTAATAAGGATGTCGAGCAGGATGGCAATATTTATCAGTACCGGCATTTCGACTCCGACGGCCATGGAAAAGAGGAATACCCCGTTCTCCAGAACCAGAAAACCCACCATGTGGGGAAATATCCTTTTACGGACGGTAATCAGTATCAGTCCGCTCAGCAGGCCGTAGAGCGACACTCCGAAGAAGACTACCCCAATGGTCGCATCGGCGATATAGTAGGTCACCGCAATGCTTGCCACAAGGGCGGCAATGCTCAACCCCAGCGCATTGAACTGGCTTTTCCCCGATGCGGCGATGCGGTTGATGCCGGTACGACCGATTATGCGCAGCAGTACGACCGGAACGATTACCGCCTTGAAGATAAGAGTCTCCGCCACCACGAACCCCATCTCCCACAAACTCACCGAGTGGAGGCGTAAAAGGGCGATACCCAGAAGAATCCACCCCTGCAGGGCGACGATTATGGTATAATTGCGGAACCGCTCGGTTATCGGAAGGTAAACGAGCGTTATGGTATAAAGTATAATCAGAGCCAACAGCATATCTACAAAGGGTAACTTACCGTTATATCCGATTCGAGCAAAAATGCCACAAGGAAAAGCACAAGTGCAATGGCGACGATCGTAAGTATAAAGGTCGTATTGCGCGTGAGTCTGTTACGGGCAACGAAAGATTCGACCACGGCGATGGCAGCGGCCACCGTCACCATCCATCCGACCACGGCCACCGCCCCGCCCCCGGTTACGGCCACCGCAATATTTGCGGCCAGGGCGGCCAGGGCCGACATCTTCATCCAACCGGCCAAACTTACCGTCGCCAGGTCTACCCCGCTGTAATCCAACACCATCACCTCGTGTATCATGGTCAGTTCGAGGTGGGTCCGCGGATCGTCCACCGGGATGCGTCCGCACTCCACCGCAATGAGTTTCATCACTACATAGACCACCAGCAGCAGGACTATCGACAGCTCGACACTCATCCCCCGGGCTGCCATCGCCGGGAAAATTTCGGCGAGGCTCGTCTGGCCCGAAACGAGCGCGGCGGTACCGGCCACGATGAAGAGCACCGGTTCGGCCATCGCCCCGTAGAGCGCTTCCCGGCTGGCACCCATCCCTTCGAAACTGCTCCCCGTATCCAATGCCGCCAGTATCATGGCAAGGCGCGAAACCGCAAGCAGGTAGGCGAAAAGAACGACATCTCCACGGAACGAAAACAGCGGCTGGAGCCCACCCACCGGCAGAAGCAGCATTGCCGTCAGCACGGATGCCAGGCAGACGGAGGGCGCGGCACGGAAAATAAGCGTGGCCGTATGGCCGGTAACGACCCCTTTACGGAGCATGGCGCGGACATTATACAGATGTTGGAAAAATGGAACCCCCTTGCGCCCGGACAGCCACGAACGGACACGATTTATTACCCCGGGCAACACCAGACCCGTCGCAACCAATATCGATATTGCCAAAAGTCCGCCCATCATATCACCTCCATCAGGGTTAATATAAATATCAAAACGAGGAAAACCAGTGCATACATTACATAGTGGTTGATCTTCCCGGTGTTGAACCTTACGGCCCTTTTCGCCACTTTGCGGGACGTCTGCAGCCACCATCGGGAAATGAGGGTGGCAACCTTGTCCTTATGCTTTACATCGAAGCTGTGGCGGGTCGGGAATATCTCGTTTTTGTCTACCACCTCTCCGCCGCCGCTGTTTTTGGTAAGCGAGGTGGAGATGCCGTACAGGCCTTCCGAAAAGGATTCGCCGCTATACTGCATCTTGTGGGAGGACGACGAGAAGCCGCATCCCCACACCGGGGACTTTTCCTCTTTGTGCCGGCGGAGAATCCTCTGCCGCATATATAGCGACAGTAGGGTGAGCGATATGAATATCCCGGCGGCGAGCGATATTTCCCAAAGCCTGGCGGTGAAAGAACCGTATATTTGCGGGGAGACTTCCAAACCGAAAATACCCGAAACGAGCGGCATCACCCCTGCTATGAACAACGAGGGTGCAAGTCCGATGCAAACGATACCCGCAATAGGAATAGCGAAAGCAGCCAGCGAAAGCCTGTCCACTTCCGAAGCCCCCGCGGCAGCCGGGCTGCGGGCCGAACCGAGAAAGCCGACGCCGAATAGTTTTGTAAATGCCAAAAGAACTATTCCTCCGGTCAGCGACAGGGCTACGATTCCCGCTATCGAAGCGATGAGCCCCCCACTATGTCCGCAGACCGTATCGAAGAAGCCGTAATATATAAGGAATTCCGAGACGAATCCGCTAAGGGGCGGGAGGGCGCAGATGGCGACAACCCCGAAAAGGAAAAATGCCGTGGTGAGCGGCATACGGCGCGAGAGGCCTCCCAGGGCTTCGAGGGATGTGGTGTGGGCGGCGCGGTAAACATTTCCCGCCCCGAAAAAGAGTACCGATTTGAAGAAAGAATGGTTGAGTGTGTGGAGAAGCGCTCCCGAAAGGGCACACACGGTCATCAGAGCGTTGCCCCCGGTATATCCTATTGCGGCCGCCCCCATTGCGGTAAATATAATGCCGATATTCTCTATGCTCGAGTAGGCCAGAAGGCGTTTCATATCGTTCTGTACCGCCGCGAGCAGGGCCCCGTAGAGTGCCGTGACGATGCCGACAACCAGAAGGATCATTCCTCCCGCGGCCAGACCCTCGCCCATCGCCGAAAGCACCCTGAGCATGCCGTACACCCCGGTCTTTATCATTACCCCGCTCATAAAGGCCGAGACGTGGGCCGGAGCGGCCGGATGGGCCTCTGGCAGCCACGAATGGAGAGGGAATATCCCCGCTTTCATTCCGAAGCCGGCCAGAAAGACCAGAAACATGGGTATACCCTTCCCCTGGCTAAAATAGACCGCCATACCCTCGAACGTCGAACAACCCGTTTTCGAGGCCACGACGGCAAAACCTGCCAGCAGGAATACGAATCCCACATGCATCATCACGATATAGGAGAGGGCGGCCCTTCGCACCTCGGGCCGTCGGGCATCGAACAGGATCAGAATAAACGAACTCACCGACATGAGCTCCCATGAAAAGAGGAAACCGTAGCCATCCCGTGCCGTGACTACCGAAACTATGGATATAAAAAGCAGTATGAACGAGAAGAGATGGAGCGATATATGAGCCGCAGGCCGCCTCTTCCGGTAGGGCTTCATATAACCCCATGAATATAATGCGGCCGAGACGGCACCCAGAGAGATCATAACCAGGAAAAAAGCCGCAAGTTTATCGACCAGTACCGGGGAACCTGCCGGCCATCCGACCGGACCCCGTTCTATCGAAATGTCCCCTCCGCCCGTGAGCACTTTTCCCGCGATCGACAGGACAAGACCGGCCAGCAGAGCCGTCACCGCAAAGAAATAGGGATGTTTCGCCCGGGACGGCACGAAAAACAGCGGCAGTCCGAGAATTGAGCCGAATATGAACAAAGCGACTGTCATCCTCGGGTGGAAAGTTTACGGTTATGGAGATTGTATATTTGCCGACCCATCTTACCTGTTTAATATAGAAACGGCCACGACGGCATACAATGCCGCTGTTTCGGTACGAAGCCGGTTTCGCCCCAGCGATACGCTCCTGAAACCGTGAGAGAGTGCCAGTTCGATCTCCGCCGGGGAGAAGTCGCCCTCCGGCCCTGTCAGCACAAGGTAATTCCCGCCGGGAGTCAGCCTGTCGGCGAGGTGCTCCCTCGGGAAATCCGGGTCGCAGTGGGCGATCAGTTTGGCACCGTCGAACTCTTTGCCTATCAACTCCCGGACATTTTCCATCCGGCAAAGCTCGGGGCGGTAGGCATTGCGGCACTGCTTTACCGCACTGGTAATGACCCGCTCCCCGCGGTCGAGCCTCAGGGTACGCCTCTCGCTCCGGTCGCAGATTATCGGGATGAAGCGGTCGCATCCGACCTCGGTGGCCTTCTCGAGGAACCACTCGTAACGGTCGGTGTTCTTGGTCGGGCCACGGCCATCGTGAGGTGGTACCCCCTTTTATTGTACTGCTCTTCACACCCGGTTATCCTCACCGTGCAGCCCGTCGGAGAGACCGCCTCGACCGTACCGCAGTACATGTTACCACGGCCGTCGGTGAGCATCACATTCTCTTCGGGACGCAGGCGAAGCACCTTTACCGCATGCCTTCCTTCATCCCCGTCAAGGGTATGGACGGGAAGCTCTATTCGAGGAGTGTAAAAAAGATGCATATTTTTATATTAGAGCAACGGTAGGCCCGGGCCATTTGACCCCGCCCGCCGGTTTTATTATCTTTGTTACAGATAGCAGGCGGCTGGGCAATTTTCCGTAAAACGGAGTTTTCCCACTACTGTCCGGCTTTCACTATCTTTACAGAAGACAGGAGGCGCCTCTGCAATCTTTCGCAAACCAGTTTGCTTCGATTGCTCTCGGCTTTCACTATCTTTACAGAAGACAGGAGGCGCCTCTGCAATCTTTCGCAAAC
>JAJBVJ010000299.1:0-2084 GCA_020859875.1 Rikenellaceae bacterium | reverse complement strand
CAGTTTGCTTCGATTGCTCTCGGCTTTCACTATCTTTGCAGTATATTTCCGGTGAATAGCCGGATAAAACAGGGCAAATTTATGAGAAAGTTATCTATTTTACTAATCCTCGCAGCCGCAATGTCAGTCGATTTTTCATGCAGCAGGAATAAATACGGAGATAATCCGCTTCTGGCCGAATGGAATACCCCGTACGGCATCCCGCCTTTCGACCTTATCGAGCCGCACCACTACGAACCGGCCATTGAAAGAGCTATGGAGATCCATAACGAGCAGATCGCAAAGATAGTCTCGAACAACTCCATCGCCACCTTCGAGAACACGATCGAGGCCATGGACAAGGCGGGATCCCTGCTCGGACGGATCACCTCGGTATTGAGCCTGACCAGCTCGGCGAACAATACCGACGAGATACGCGATGTTCGACAACGCGTCATGCCGCTGCTGAGCGCTCACGGCAACGATATTTACCAGAACGACAAATTATACCGGAGGGTGCACACCGTCTGGGAGAACCGTTTTACGGACGGTCTCGACCCGATGCAGATACGCCTCACGGAAAAGGTACACCGGGCATTCACCCGCTCGGGAGCCCACCTCGGGGACGAGGGTAAACATAAACTCAAGGAGATAGACGAGAAGCTTTCGGTGGCACAGCTTAAATTCAACGCTAACGTTATCGAAGCCGACCGAAATTTCCGCATGGTGGTCGATACCGCCGACGTGGAAGGGCTACCCGCCGGCATCCGTGAAGCGGCGGCCGTCGCCGCGGAAGCCTTCGGGGAGAAAGGCCGCTACGCCTTCACAACCGGCAAGGCCAGTATGATCCCGTTCCTCACCAACTCGTCCCGGGCCGATCTACGTCAAATGCTCTACGAGGCATACCTCGACAGGTGTAATTACCACGCGCAGACCGACAACCGGGAAGTTCTGAAAGAGATTGTGAGCCTGCGCAACGAGAAGGCGCGGATATTGGGTTACGATACCTTTGCCGATTATACACTGGTCGACCGGATGGCCGCATCGCCGCAGGATGTCTACGGGCTGCTCGACGGACTGTGGGGCCCGGCCCTCGAGAAGGCAAAGGGAGAGCTGGCCCGGATGACGGAGCTCAAAGAGAAGGATGCCCCGGGCGAACCCTTCCTCAAGTCGGACTGGTGGTACTATGCCGAGAAGGTTCGCAAAGCCGACTATTCGCTCGACGAGGAGCTTCTCAAGCCATACTTTCCCCTTGCAGCCGTGCAACAGGGGGTATTTTTCCTGCTTAATAAATTATACGGGGTGACCTTCCGTCCGCTTAACAAAATACCTCTTTACCATAAGGACTGTGCGGCGTTCGAGGTGCTCAACCAGGACAACAGCCATCTGGGAATTCTTATCACCGACTATATCGCCCGCGAAGGCTACAAGAATCCCGGGGCCTGGTGCGGATCCTACCGTTCGAGGCACTACGTCGACGGCGAAAAGATCGACCCCATCGTTACGGTCGTCTGCAATTTCCCGGCCCCCACCGCGAACCGTCCGACACTGCTTACCATCGACCAGACCGAAACTCTTTTCCACGAGTACGGCCATGCCATACACGCCCTTTTCACCGATGTTCCCTACCGTGGTCTTCAGGGAACCGAGCGCGATTTCGTGGAACTCCCCTCGCAAATAATGGAAAACTGGGCCCTCGAGCCGCAGATGCTCAAACGGTACGCGCTCCATTATTCGAGCAACAATCCTATTACGGATCAACTGATCGAGCGCCTTCAGCAGACCGCCACGTTCAACCAGGGCTTTATGCTCACCGAGATAATCGCCGCTTCGCTCATCGATATGGATATCCATACGCTCACCGACCCCGAGGGTCTCGACGTTAACCTCTTCGAAACAGAAATGCTGAACGAGCGCCGCGGACTGATCGATCAAATCGCGCCCCGCTACCGATTGCCTTACTTCAGCCATATCTTCAGCGGGGGATATGCGGCCGGATATTACAGATACCTGTGGGCCGAAGTGCTCGACAAGGATTCCTTCGAGTCATTCGCCGAAACGGGCGATCTTTTCACTCCCGACCTTGCCCGCTCATTCCGCAAAAA
>JAJBVJ010000137.1 GCA_020859875.1 Rikenellaceae bacterium | reverse complement strand
GCATCCGGGTACTCGGCGGTACGGGGAAACGCTACGCCAGTATCGGTGATAAGGTGGTGGTGACCGTAAAAAGCGCCACACCGGCAGGCGACATCAAGAAGGGTACCGTCTCCAAAGCGGTCGTGGTACGCACCAAGAAAGAGATCAGACGCGCCAACGGGTCGTATATCCGTTTCGACGATAATGCCGTGGTGCTGCTCAACAACCAGGGCGAAATGAGGGGTACCCGTATCTTCGGCCCCGTAGCCCGCGAGCTCCGCGACCAATACATGAAGATCATTTCGTTAGCTCCCGAAGTACTATAATAATAAATCGTAGAAACAATGTCAGTCAAATTACACATCAAGAAAGGGGACAACGTCTACGTTTTGGCCGGCGACAGCAAAGGACAGACCGGTAAGGTGCTGCGGGTGATCACAAAAGACAACCGCGCCATCGTAGAAGGCGTTAACCTTGTGTCGAAGCATACCAAACCCAATTCGAAGAACCCCCAGGGCGGAATCGAAAAGAAAGAAGCTCCGATACACATATCCAATCTGCAGGTCGTAGACCCCAAAACGGGTAAAGGAACCCGCACCGGGCGAAAAGCGGGTGCAGACGGTAAATTAGTTCGTTATTCTAAAAAGAGCGGGGAGGAGATCAAGTAATGGCAACGTACGTACCTTCACTCAAAAACATGTATAAGGAGCAGATCGTTCCTGCCCTTACAAAGCAATTCGGCTACCAAAGTATCATGGAGGTTCCCAAGCTCCAGAAGATCGTCATCAACCAGGGTATGGGACAGGCCGTTGCGGACAAGAAACTGATCGAAGTGGCCCAGCAGGAGCTCACCCTGATCGCCGGACAGAAAGCCGTACAGACCCGTTCGCGCAAGGACATCTCGAACTTCAAACTCCGTAAAGGGATGCCTATCGGTGTGAGAGTAACCCTTCGCGGCGACAAGATGTACGAATTCATGCAGAGGCTGGTTGCAGTAGCTCTTCCGCGCGTACGCGACTTCCAGGGCATCAACGAGAAATTCGACGGCCGCGGCAACTACACGATGGGGATCACCGAGCAGATCATCTTCCCGGAGATCGACATCGACAAGATCACCAAGATCTTCGGTATGGAGATCACCTTCGTGACCAGCACCGACTCCGACGAAGAAGCCTACGCCCTGCTGAGCGAGTTCGGCCTTCCGTTCAAGAATGCCAAGAAGAAAGCATCTCCTCTTACAGAAGAAGAATAAAGTAAAGAAAAGATATGGCAAAGGAATCAATGAAAGCACGCGAGGTCAAACGCCTCAAACTCGTGCAAAGATATGCCGCTAAACGTGCCGCGCTAAAAGCCGAAGGCGATCAGGTAGGTCTTTCGAAGTTGCCCCGCAACTCGAACCCTATCCGCCTGCACAACCGGTGCAAGATGACCGGCCGCCCGAAAGGCTACATGCGCATGTTCGGCATCAGCCGTATTCAGTTCCGCGAAATGGCCTCCAAAGGGCTTATCCCGGGAGTGAAGAAAGCATCCTGGTAACCGCATTACAATGACAAACCGGGCCGCACGATGCGGGCCGGTTCTCGAAACGGGGTTGCGTCAATGCGCACTCCGTTTCGGTGCCAATAAACTGAAGAGCTAAGGGAAAGCGTGATTCCCTTCCCGCGGGAAAAAACCGCCGGGATTAGAGGAGGACGCCGGGATATTAAAAATATTTCGGAATGTCCGAAGCCATTGATATTCAGGAAAAATGTGTATCTTTGGCCCGCATTACGCAAAAAATTGACGCGTGCCAGGTCGCGGTGTCGGCTTTTTTTGTTTTTCTAACCCTTTCTATTTGAGGTATCTAACCTTTTACCGAATCGGGGTGGTAAATATAAAAAAGGGCGGGCGGAGGTCGGTGCGCGGAAAACCGACACAAACTTTAATTAGTTTGATTTTTAACTTTTAATCTAACAAACATGACAGATCCAATTGCGGATTTTCTAACAAGGATTAGAAACGCGGTGAAAGCCAACCACAAAGTGGTTGAAGCTCCCGGCTCAAAAATCAAACAGGAAATGACCAAAATCCTGTACGATCAGGGCTACATTCTGGCCTACAAGTTCGAGAGCAATGAAAAGGGGCATCCGGTTATAAAAATCGCCCTCAAGTACCATCCCGAGACCAAGGCGAGCGCCATTAAGGACCTCAAAAGGATAAGCCGACCCGGCCTTCGCCGTTACCTCGGCGCCAAAGAGATGCCCCGGGTGCAGAACGGTCTGGGGATCGCTATCGTCTCGACCTCCAAGGGCATTATGACGGACAAGAAAGCCCGTCAGGAGAATGTAGGCGGCGAAGTTTTGTGTTACGTTTACTAATTTAAACTTTTTATAATGTCAAGGATTGGAAAATTACCTGTAAACCTGCCGTCAGGCGTGAGCGTCGAAATCGCTCCCGACAATACGGTCACGGTTAAAGGGCCGCTTGGCACGTTGAGTCAGAAAGTAGATTCGGACATCACCGTGAAAGTGGAAGAGGGAGTGCTCACCGTAGAGCGCCCCACGAACCAACCCCGCCACCGTTCGATGCACGGACTTTACCGTTCGCTCATAAACAATATGGTGGTAGGTGTTTCTACCGGCTACGAAACCAAACAGGAACTGGTGGGTGTAGGATTTAAGGCCGAAGTTGAAGGACAGCTGCTGAAGCTCTCTTTAGGTTACTCGCATGACATTTACGTTATGTTGCCCGCCGAAGTGAAGGCGGAAGCGCAGCAGGAAAAGAAGGGCAACCCGATCGTTACCCTGCGCAGCAACGACAAACAACTTATCGGACAGGTGGCAGCCAAGATCCGTTCACTGCGCAAACCCGAGCCTTATAAGGGCAAAGGGATCAAGTTCGTAGGCGAACAGCTCCGCCGTAAGGCCGGTAAATCTGCAAACGCTAAATAGTAAAACGCGAAAGTTATGTCATTGAGTAAATTGGAAAGAAGGGCGCGGATCAAGATGCGCATCCGTAAAATAGTAAGCGGAACCGCCCAGAAGCCCCGTATGTCTGTTTACAGAAGCAACAAGCAGATATATATACAGTTCATCGACGATACCAGCGGCGTTACTTTGGCGTCTGCCTCGTCCCTGGACAAAGAGCTTGCGGGAAAAACCGCGGGCATGAACAAAACGCAGGTGGCAGTCCAGGTGGGAAAACTGGCCGCCGAGCGCGCTTTGGCAAAAGGTATCACCGAGGTCGCTTTCGACCGCAACGGCTATCTTTACCACGGAAGGGTAAAACAATTGGCGGACTCCGCACGCGAAGGCGGGCTTAAATTCTAACGGACTATGTCGAATACAAACATAAAAAAAGTAAGGGCCAGCGACCTCGAGCTTAAAGACAGGCTCGTGAGTATCCAGCGCGTTACCAAGGTAACCAAAGGGGGCCGTACCTTCAGTTTCTCGGCCATCGTGGTGGTCGGTAACGAGAACGGCATCGTGGGCTACGGCCTCGGGAAGGCCAGTGAAGTTACCTCTGCCATCGCAAAGGGCGTGGAAGACGCAAAGAAAAACCTGGTGAAGATCCCGGTGCTCAACGGCACCATCCCACATAAACAGGAAGCGCGATACAGCGGGTCTCATGTGATGATCCGTCCGGCAGCCCCGGGTACGGGAATCATCGCCGGCGGTGCCATGCGTGCCGTATTGGAAAGCGTGGGTATAAGGAACGTGCTTGCAAAGAGCAAGGGCTCTTCCAACCCGCACAACCTCGTAAAAGCAACGGTGGCCGCACTTCTGGAACTCCGCGACGCCCGCAGCGTGGCGCAGGTGAGGGGTGTGTCGCTCGACAAAGTGTTTAACGGATAATCAGCGGCAGAGATGGCAACATTGAAAATAACACAGGTACGCAGCCGTATCGGCGCTACCGAACGTCAGAAAAAGAACCTCGACGCATTGGGCCTTACCAAGATAGGCAAAACCGTCGCCCACAGCGACAGTAAGATCATCCTGGGCATGCTCGAAAAAGTGAAGCACCTGGTATCGTTCGAGACAATCGACGAGCCGAAAGCTGCAAAAGCGCCCAAAGCGGCACCTAAAGCTGCCGCCGCCCAGGTAGAGACGCAAACCCCGGTAGAAGTAAAGGCGGATGCGGAGAAAGCCCCCAAGGCGGAAAAAGAGCAAAAAGCACCCAAAGCGGAAAAGGCTCCGGCTGCGAAAGCCGCCAAGCCCAAAGCAGAAACGGTGGAAAAAGCCGAGAAAGCCGATAAGCCCGCCGGGGGAAAAGCGAAGAAAAGTGTAAAACCGGAAACAAGCACAGAAGATGAATTTAAATAGCTTAAAACCCGCAAAAGGGTCGACACACAGCGAGAAGAGGATCGGTCGCGGACAGGGTTCGGGACGCGGAGGCACTTCTACGCGCGGCCATAAAGGAGCCCAGTCTCGCTCGGGTTATTCCCGGAAGCTCGGCTTCGAAGGTGGGCAGATGCCGCTTCAGAGGCGCCTTCCCAAATTCGGCTTCAAAAACCACAAACGTGTGGAATTCAAAGCCATCAACCTGGAGGTGCTCGAAAACCTCGCTGCCAAGAACTCGTTAACGGTAATCACTCCCGAGACCCTTGCGGCCGCGGGTGTGGTCTCGAAGAACGACCGCATCAAGATCTTGGGTAACGGAACCCTCACCACAAAGCTCGAAGTAACTGCGCATGCCTTTTCGAAAAGCGCCGTGGATGCTATCGAAGCTCGGCAGGGCAAAGCCGTTAAACTCTAAAAAACCCAACCCAAGCTTATGAAAAGGCTTATCGAAACGATAAAAAATATTTTCAAGATCGAAGAGCTGCGCAACAGGATCCTCTATACGCTCGGCCTTCTTCTTGTTTTCAGGTTCGGTAGTTTTGTGGTGATCCCGGGGATCAACCCGACCGCCCTCGGTGCCTTGCAGGACCAGGTGGAAGGGAACGGCCTTCTGGGACTTATAAACATCTTCTCGGGGGGTGCGTTCTCGAACGCTTCGGTTTTCGCCCTCGGGGTGATGCCTTACATATCCGCATCTATCGTTATCCAGCTGCTCGGTATTGTGGTGCCTTACTTCCAGAAACTCCAGAAGGAGGGTGAAAGCGGGCGCCGCAAGATCAACCAGCTAACCCGCTACCTGACGATCATCGTGCTCCTGATTCAGGGACCGGCATACCTGGCCAACCTCTATGCCCAGCTCGATCCGGCGGCATTCGTGCTCGGCAAGGGAAGCGTACTGTTTACTATTGTGGCAACGGTCGTTCTGATCTCGGGTACCATGTTCGTGATGTGGCTCGGGGAAAAGATCACCGACAAGGGGGTAGGGAACGGAATTTCGCTCCTTATCATGGTCGGTATCGTCGCCCGCCTGCCGCACGCACTGCTCGCCGAAGTCAACACCCGTCTTACGGAGGCCACCGGCGGTCTTGTGATGCTGGTCGTCGAGATCGTTATCTGGTTCCTCGTATTCATGGCTACCATCGCACTCGTCCAGGCAGTGCGGAGAATACCCGTGCAGTATGCAAAGAGGATCGTGGGTAACAAACAGTACGGCGGCGTTCGCCAGTATATACCTCTGAAGATCAATGCTGCCAACGTGATGCCTATCATCTTCGCCCAGGCGCTCATGTTTATCCCTGCATTCTTCACCCGTTTCGAGTCGACAAGGGGCTTCGGCGCCGCATTTGCCGACTACACGGGATTTTGGTACAATCTGGTATTTGCATTGTTGGTTATCGCCTTTACCTATTTCTACACGGCGGTAACCGTTAACCCCAACATGATGGCTGACGATATGAAACGCAACGGCGGCTTCATCCCCGGAATCAAACCCGGCAAGAAGACCGTCGACTATATCGACACCGTCATGACGAGGATCACCCTCCCCGGCTCTATCTTCCTTGCGCTGGTGGCAATCTTGCCCGCCTTCGCAACGAGAATGGGTATCAACAACCAGTTCGCTCTTTTCTTCGGCGGAACCTCGTTGCTGATCCTGGTAGGTGTAGTCCTCGACACTCTCAAGCAGATAGAAAGCTACCTTCTGTTGCGCCACTACGACGGCCTGATGAAAACGGGCCGGATTAAAGGCAGGGCAGGAGTGTAAGGCTTTCGAAAGGTAAACAGGAGTTCTTAAAATTAAAGTGCCTCGGACGCGGAGGATGGACAAGCCGCCGGCGTAATTTACGAAAATACGGCAAACGGATTGTAAGACAATAATTTATCTCCATCCAGCGTTTATATAGGCATTTGAACAGATGATACACCTCAAAACGAAGGAAGAAATAGAACTGCTCCGCGAGAACAACACGCTGGTCTCGCTGACCCTTGCCGAAATCGGGAAACATATCCGGCCCGGGGTCACGACCAGGCAGCTCGACCGCATCGCGGAAGAGTTTATCCGCTCTCACGGAGCAGTTCCCGGATTCCTCGGGTACAACGGCTTTCCCGCTTCACTGTGTATTTCGGTGAACGAAGGAGTTGTCCACGGGATTCCTTCGGATTACGTTCTTAATGAAGGCGACATCATTTCGGTCGACTGCGGCACATTTATGAAGGGGTTTTATGGTGATTCGGCCTACACATTCGCTGTGGGGGAAATTCCCGCGGATGTCAGGCTACTGCTGGACACCACCAAAGAAGCTCTTTATAAAGGAGTCGCACAGGTCAAGGCAGGAGCTCGCGTAGGCGACATATCTGCCGCTGTGCAAAGCACGGCCGAAGCAGAGGGTTTCTCGGTTGTCAGGGAACTGGTAGGGCACGGACTCGGCAGGAAGATGCATGAGGAGCCCGAGGTACCCAATTACGGTGCGAAAGGCAGAGGGCCCGTCCTGAAAGAGGGCATGGTGATCTGCATCGAACCGATGATAAACATGGGAACCCGCCAGGTCGTTTTCGAAAGGGACGGTTGGACGGTCAGAACGCGCGACGGCAAACCTTCGGCGCACTACGAGTTCGCAGTGGCGGTTACCAGGGATGGCGCGGACGTACTGACCGACTTCGGGGTCATCGAAAAAGCGATTAACAACTAAGACTCTATGGCAAAACAAACTGCGATTGAAAAAGACGGTACGATCATCGAAGCCCTTTCGAACGCGATGTTCCGCGTCGAACTCGACAATGGCCACGTGATCACCGCCCATATCTCCGGCAAGATGAGGATGCACTACATCAAGATACTTCCCGGCGATAAGGTAAAAGTAGAAATGTCCCCGTACGACCTCAGCAAAGGGCGGATATCGTTCCGCTACAAGTAAGGTCACAACGAGGGGAGCGAAACCGCGCCCAGGCTGCGGGCGGGTCTTGAAAATCCCGTCGAAGGGCCGGCAAACGGCGACGCGATTAAACGTTTAGATGTTTACAGAGATGAAAGTAAAGGCATCGATCAAGAAAAGAAGTGAAGACTGCAAGATCGTAAAGCGTAAGGGAAAACTCTACGTGATCTGCAAGAAGAACCCTAAGTTCAAAATGCGCCAGGGTTAATTTCAAATCAAACAACGAGAAAAGATTTATGGCACGTATAGTAGGTGTAGATTTACCCAAAAATAAAAGAGGCGAAATAGGCCTCACCTATATTTACGGTATAGGTCGCAGCACCGCAAGGATGATCCTCGAAACCGCGGGTGTGGATTACGACACCAAAGTTCAGGACTGGACGGACGACCAGGTTGCTGCCATCCGCGGCGCGATCGCCGACACGGGTATTAAAGTGGAAGGTGAAGCGCGTTCGGTAGTTCAGCTCAATATCAAACGCCTTATGGACATAGGCTGTTACCGGGGCATCCGCCACCGTATCGGTCTTCCGGTAAGGGGTCAGAGCACCAAGAACAACGCCCGTACCCGTAAAGGACGCAAGAAAACCGTGGCTAACAAGAAAAAAGCAACCAAGTAATAATCCGGAGTTATGGCTAAGAAAACAGGAAATGTTAAAAAGAGAGTCGTTAAGGTTGACGCATTGGGCGCAGCTTATGTTCACTCGACTTTCAACAACGTGATAATCACCCTTACCAACGGTAACGGAGAGGTTATCAGCTGGAGCTCCGCCGGTAAAATGGGCTTCCGGGGTTCCAAAAAGAATACCCCTTACGCTGCCCAGACTGCCGCTTCGGATTGTGCAAAGGTGGCTTACGATTTGGGCCTGCGCAAAGTTAAGGTTTACGTAAAAGGGCCGGGCTCGGGCCGCGAATCCGCGATCCGTACCATAAACGGCGCCGGGATCGAAGTGATCGAAATTATCGACGTCACCCCGCTTCCTCACAACGGATGCCGCCCGCCCAACCGCAGGAGGGTATAATCCCGCCGGGAAAACTTTAACGGCATTAACCAATCAATTCATGGGGGCGGAAAAGGGGCATGGAACTTTGTACCTTCCGACCGGACTACACAGGCCGCCTGCAAAAGTGAACTACCAAAGATAGGGAAAGATATATAGGACCAA
>JAJBVJ010000211.1:2938-8425 GCA_020859875.1 Rikenellaceae bacterium | reverse complement strand
AGACATTCAAGGGCGAGTGCACCGGCGCCCGTCGGGGCGGCGACATACTCGAAAGCTATCCGGAGGTTTCCTCGGCCATCCTCGTCAGTTCGCGCGGTGATGTTCCCGAAATAGAAGAATTCATTAAAAACAGGGTGGACAGGTATATACGGTTCGGGCCGGAGGTTCCGGTACCGCTGAAAAACCTCTATCGTACCCCACTCACCCTGGGATGCGACCGAATGGCGGCGGCGGTCGGCGCGAGTGCCGTATATCCCGCCTCCAATATTTTAATCGCCGACCTGGGTACTGCCATAACGTTCGACGTGGTTACCGCCGCCGGGGAGTTCCTGGGGGGGAACATTTCGCCGGGAGCCGCCATGCGTCTTCGTGCCCTTCACCGGTATACCGGCCGCCTTCCGCTGGTGGGGCAGGCGGGCGCGACAGAGGAAATCGCCTCCTCGACGGATACCGCCCTTCGCAGCGGTGTTGTAAACGGTATCGTATATGAGATAGAGGGTTACATCTCCCGGCTCGCCGGCAGGTACGACCCGCTGAAGATTATTTTTACGGGGGGCGATTCGGATTTCTTTGCCAAGAGAGTAAAAAATGCGATATTTGCAACCTATGACCTTGTGGTTTACGGCCTAAACAGAATTTTGGAGTATAATGCAGATTAGAAAAGCAGTAATCTATGCCGCCGCAGGCGCCCTCGCGCTTCCGCTAACGCTCACAGCACAAAACAGCAGTATCAATACCTTTTCACCCTATACGCTCTACGGGGTAGGGTCGCTGTCGACCCAGGGTACGGGTAACCTGCGCGGTATGGGAGGAGTCGGGGTCGCTTACCGCGACGGGGCCAATATAACTTTCAACTACCTCAATCCCGCATCTTACAGCGCTATCCCGCGCAACGCCTTCGTTTTCAATATCGAGCTCGAAGGGCAGAATTTTTACCTCAGCGATGCACAGAGGAAGACCAGCTATAATACGTTCAATATCCGCGACATAGGATTGAGTTTCCCCATTGCCAAGAACCTCGGTTTCGGCTTCTCGCTCACCCCGTACAGCAGCGTGGGTTACCGGATGGAGTCGCGTATCGAAGACGACGCAATCGTGGGCGGCATCGGTGATGCCGTGATGAAATATTCGGGTTCGGGAGACATCAACCAGTTCAAGATGGGGCTGGGCTATCAGCTGTTCAAAAACTTCTCGATCGGGGTCGATGCGATCTATTACCACGGCTACATAGACCGCCAGCAAAATATTACCATCACAAGTATAGTGGGCGGCGGCGGATATGCCGACACCCAGGCCCACATGAGCGAAAAGGTGTCGCGCTTTATGATGATGGCCGGGATGCAGTATAATGCCATTTCGAACCAGAACCGGATCCTAACCCTGGGGGCCACCTACCAAATGGGGGGCAACCTCAAGTCGACCTACTCGCAGTACGTACCCTCGGACTATTACGGCTCCGACACCACATTCCTCGCCTTCCGCACTTCCGACCTGGCCATCGGCAACAAGTATGCGGCAGGGGTTTTTTACCAGACGGGAATGATCGGCGCCGGGTTGGATTACACCTTTGCCGACTGGGGAAGCCGCAATCGCGGGCGGGCACATGCCATCTCCTCGGGCGGTTATGTACGCTACCGCAATACCAATACGGTGAGCGCCGGCTTCGAAATCACCCCCAACCGTATGGACTACCGCAGGTATATGCGCCGGGTGAGCTACCGCGTCGGTATGCGCTACGAACAGGACTATATGACCTATCACGGCAACACGGTCGACACCAAAGCGGTGACCGTCGGGATGGGTTTTCCGGTGAGGATCGGTATACCGTCCAAGCTCAACCTCGGGCTCGAATACGGGCAGAAAGGAAAGACAAGCAACAATATGATAAAGGCCAATTATTTCAAGTTTTCGATCGGCCTGATGCTGTTCGGCGACGACTACTGGTTCTACAAACAGAAATATGATTAGAATTTGCGCGGTATCGCGGATTTTCGTAAATTTGTCCGGATGGCCTAAAGTTTGAATCGCTAAGGAAAAACATTGCTCTGAAATGATGAATATTGTAAAAAAATTAACACTTACGCTCGCCCTATCGGCCTTAACCGTGGCAGTATACGGGCAGCAGGATTTCGGTGTGAAGTGGGGAGCCACTTCGGAGGAACAGACGGAGAATGTAAAGAAATGGAATTTTTACAAGGACGCCTACAACAATAAGGATTACGACCAGGCCCTCGAGCTTCTGGAAGAGCTTATCGAAGGCGCCCCGGCCGGCACGCAGAACCTATATATCTACGGTGCCAATATTTACAAGGACAGGATACTGAAAGCCACTTCCGTAGCCGACAAGAATGCGCACGTGGAGAAGCTCATGGAGCTGTACGATCTTCGGGCGCAGCATTTCGGAGACGATGCCGAACGCGGAACTGCCTATATCCTCTCGCTCAAGGCGGACGACTACGCGATCTACCGCCCCATGGACAGGGATAACGTGATCCGTTATTACAGCCAGGCCGTAGATGCGGCCGGCGACGGCGGCGAGCCCGACTTTCTGATCCGCTATTTCAACGAACTTACCAACGACTACAAGGTCGACCTTGTGGAGACGGACGACTACATGGCCGCTTACGACAAGCTGGACGCCGTGCTCAGCCTTCCGGCCAACCAGGGGGGAAGCCATAAGAATACGCTGGAGGCCCTTTTGATCTCGGTGCTTCCCGACTGCGCAACCATCGAATCGGTATATGCCGACAGGCTTCAAAACAACCCCGACGACGTGGAACTGATGGAAAAGACGGTCGGCCTCTTGGCCCGCAACAAGTGCGACAGCGACTTCTTCGGAGAAGTGGGCGATCGGCTCTACGCCGTGAAACCTACAGCCGCCCTGGCGATCAACCTTGCCGATTACTACGACAAAAAGGGCCAGAGTGCCCGGTCGCTCGAATACCTCAATGCCGCGATCGCCAACGAGACCGATCCGGAGAACAAGCTCAACCTTGCAATCCGCATATCGGGCTCCGAGCTCAGCGACGGTAACGCCCGCACCGCGGCATCCTTCGCCCGCCAGGCCATCGATATCAACCCGGAGAGCGGTCTGGCATACTTCTTCCTGGCGCAGGCCTATGCCGTGGGTGCCAATCAGTGCCGCGATTTCGATCGCCAGGCAGCATTCTGGATCGTTTACGATACCCTATCGAGGGCCAAGTCTCTTCTGGGCAACGACAACACCGTGGGCGATATAGACTCGATGCTCGCACGTTACAGGGCCAGCTTCCCGAGCCAGGAGGAGGGTTTCTTCCGTGGCCTCTCGAGCGGACAGTCCTATACGGTGAATTGCGGATGGGTCAGCGGGACGACCACCGTGCGGTTCAGCCGATAAGGTTTCGGTCACAGTCCCGGTAAAGGCAGCGTCGGGTTCGCTTGATGGAAAGCAAATACAGACAGATACAAAGATACTTACGGTCGGCACTCCTTGTTGCAGGGAGTGCCTTCTGCATCTTTGCGTGCAGGAGCGCCCCGGCAGACGACCAGGAGACCAACGAGGGGTTGATGACCCAGGAGGCTTTCAACCTGGTGAGGATAGAGAGCGAGAACGGGAAACTCGGCAACCGCTTCGAAACCCCGCTGATGGAGGTTTACGAATATGCCCGGGAGCCTTACCGCGAGTTCCGAAAGGGGATCGATATAACCACTTACAGCGCCGAGACGGGCGAGGTTGAATCTACGCTCGTGGCCGACTATGCCATCGAGTTTATGAACCAACAGTTATGGGAAGCCAAAGGCAACGTAGTGGCCACCAACGCCAAAGGGCATGTGCTGGAGACTCAGCAGCTTTTCTGGAACCAGCGCACGGGCAGGATATATTCTAATATCGACACCAAGATCACCCAGGGCAGCGACGTTATCATCGGGGTCGGTTTCGAGTCGGACGAGCAGTTCCGGGACTGGGAGTTCCGCCGTCCGCGCGGAACAGTAGACGTAGACGTCGAGGCGACCAAGACTCCGGGAGCCGGAGCGACTGAGGATGCAGGCTCCGTGGAAACCGCAACGGCGGAGGATAATGCTCCGGCTGCCGCGCCGGCCGCCGCGCCCCTGCCGGAACCTGATCCTACGCCCCGAGCCGAACCCGAGGCGGCGGCCGTGAGGGAGAACGAGCGGCCCTTAAGGCGGGAGCGGATCCCGATGGAGCCGGCACGGCGGGAGCCGGTAGAACAAACCGGGGGAGAATAGAGATGGTCTCCGCTGCAATCATAATCATCACCACCCTTGTATTCTCCGCCTTCTTTTCGGGGATGGAGATAGCCTTCGTCTCATCCAACAAACTCAAGTTGGAGATCGAGAAGAAGAAAAACCGCACCTACAATTACATCGTCGATGTCTTTCTGAAAGACCCGGGCCAGTATATAACCACCATCCTGGTTGGCAATAACGTCGCCCTGGTTATTTACTCGATGTCGATGTCGGCTCTGCTCAATGCACTGGCCCGGCGTTACGGCCTGCAGACAGGACAGGGGTCGGTTATACTCGAAACGGTCATTTCCACCATAGTCATTATATTCACGGCGGAATTCCTTCCCAAGGCCATGTTCCGCAACAACGCCAACTTTTTCCTGCGGATCTTCGCCGTGCCGGTCTATCTTTTTTATATCGTATTATACCCCGTCGCGCGGTTCTCAACGTGGCTTTCGAAGCTGCTACTGCGAATGGTGGGGCTCAAGGTACGGCCCGGGGAGTCGATAAGGGGTTTCGACCGGGTGGATTTGGAGCACCTTCTCGAACAGGTCGGTGAGAGCGAGGAGGACAATTCGGAAGAGAACGAAATAAAGCTCTTCCGCAATGCTCTCGATTTTTCCGACCTGCTGGTGCGGGACTGTATGGTGCCCCGCGTCGACATCGAGGCGGTGGATATACTGTGCAGTGTCGAGGAGCTCACGCGACGGTTCATCGAGACCAACTATTCGCGCATATTTGTCTACGACGGCACCATAGACAACATAATAGGGTACGTCAACACGAAAAGCCTCTTTACACGGCCTTCCTCGATCCAGGAGATACTGCTCGATGTGGATTATGTGCCCGAAAGCCTCTCCGCCCAGAAGCTGCTCTCGAAACTTATCAAGAACAAGCGGGCCATAGCCGTAGTGATCGACGAGTACGGCGGAACGGCCGGGGTGGTGTCGATGGAGGATGTGCTCGAGGAGATATTCGGCGAGATCGAGGACGAGCACGACTCGCCCGATCTGGTGGAGAGGGTCACCGCTGCCGGTGAGTATATCCTCTCTTGCCGCCTCGAAGTGGATTACCTCAACGAGAAATACGACCTCGGGATTCCGGAATCCGATCAGTACGAGACCCTTGCGGGATATATCATCTATTATTACGAGGGAATTCCGGCCCGGGGAGAAGTTATAGTCCGCGACGGCCTCGAGATACGCATCCTTCGCACCGGCGGCTCGAGGCTCGACCTTGCCCGAATCCGGAAGCAGTAGG
>JAJBVJ010000211.1:0-2838 GCA_020859875.1 Rikenellaceae bacterium | reverse complement strand
CACCGGCGGCTCGAGGCTCGACCTTGCCCGAATCCGGAAGCAGTAGGTGGAAAATCTCCCTTATTTCTATTTTATAAATGTTCCGGTATCATTCCGTAGGCCCATGAAGTAGGTGCCGGTGCAGGCAATAGCCCCGATACGGATAAGGCCCCGCATATCGGGGTAGGTATTAGTGTTCGGATAATCCCCGGGAGGGAATTTTCAGCAGTGCCACTGCCCCTTTCTGCCACCTACTCCCGCCTATTTATGGCGGCTGTGGAGCTCATTTTCCATATCGGCCGGGGTTACACCCATCTGCTCCATCAGCACCAGCAGGTGGTAGACCAGGTCGGAGGCTTCGTAGAGGAAGCCATCGCGGTTACCGGCCACGGCCTCGATCACCGTCTCGACGGCTTCCTCCCCGACCTTCTGGGCGATCTTGTTCACACCCTTCTCGAAGAGCTTTGTGGTGTAGGAGCCTTCGGGCATCTCGATCCGGCGGCGGCGTACCACTGCGCCCAGACGGCGGATAAACCCCTCGGAGTCTTCGGTGGCACCATCGGGGCTGCCGGCCGGATGGAGGTTTTCGGTGAAGCAGGAGAGGGTGCCGTTATGGCAGGCGGGCCCGTGCGGATCGACCCGGACGAGCAGGGTGTCGCTGTCGCAGTCGGTGGAAATACTCACAATGTCGAGATAGTTGCCGCTGGTCTCGCCTTTCGTCCAGAGGCATCCCCGGGTGCGGCTGTAAAAGGTTACACGGCCCGTTCGGAGGCTCTTCTCGAACGCCTCGCGGTTCATGTAACCGAGCATCAGCACGCGCAGGGTCGTATTGTCCTGGATTATGGCGGGGACGAGTCCGTCCGCATTCTTTGCCGCGTCGAGCCGGCTGAAATCGGGTATTTCCATCGTATCTGTTTTAATTTTCATAATCTTACCGGTATGCCCTTTTCCGCCAGGTAGCGTTTTAATTCCGGTATGGGTATTTCGTTGTAGTGGAAGATGCTTGCGGCAAGGGCCGCGTCCGCCTTCCCGGCGGTAAGCACTTCGGCTATGTGTGCGGCAGTTCCGGCGCCGCCCGAAGCGATCACGGGGACAGTGAGCATATCGCAGAGCTCTGCAAAAACATCGCACGGGTAGCCGTTTTTTGTGCCGTCGTGATCCATCGAGGTGAACAGTATCTCGCCGGCACCCCGCTCGGCCGCCTCACGGGCCCAGTGAAATAGCTCCCGGCCGCTGTCCCGGCTCCCGCCGTGGGTGGTGACGCACCAGCGGCCGTCCCTCCGAGCGGCATCTATGGCCACCACGACGAACTGGCTTCCGTATTTGGAGGCTATGCCGTCGACGAGCGACGGGTTGCGGACGGCCGCGCTGTTTACGGTCACCTTGTCCGCTCCAGCCCGCAGGAGGGCGGCCGCATCTTCGAGGGTGGATATGCCGCCGCCGACAGTGAAGGGGATATCGATCCGTTCGGCAATCCTTTCGACCAACCTGGCAAAGGTCTTCCGACCTTCGAGGGTCGCACTGATGTCGAGGTAGACCAGCTCGTCGGCCCCTTCGGATGCATATTTCCTGCCGAGCTCCACGGGGTCGCCCACATTTTGGAGCCCGAGGAAATTGATCCCTTTCACGGTGGCCCCGTCCTTGATGTCGAGGCACGGTATGATCCTTTTGGCTAACATCGGGTATGGTCTTCGAGTTGTCGCAGGGTAATGCTGCCTTTGTAGAAGGCTTTGCCGAGGATCACACTTCCTATCCCTTCCTTATCGAGCCGCTCTATATCCTCCATCGACGATATGCCCCCGCTGGCGGTGACGTTCAACCCGGGAAAGGAGGATCGAAGATGCCGGTAGAGGTCGAAATTGGGGCCCGTGAGGGTGCCGTCGCGCGATATATCGGTGCAGATAATGTTTTTCAGACCCACGGGGAGGAACTCGCCGATGAGCTTTTCGACGGCGATCCCCGAGTCCCGAAGCCAGCCGTGGGTGGCAATCATCCCGTCCCGCACGTCGGCCCCCAGAATCAGCTTATCCCCGCCGTACTCCTTCAGCCACTGGGTCATCGCACCGGGGTCGTCCGCGGCTATGCTTCCGCAAATGGCCATGTCGGCCCCGGCCGAGAGCACCGACCGGAGAGCCTCCCGGGTCTTGATGCCGCCCCCGAACTGGATGCGCATTCCGCTCGAGGCGGCGACCCGTTCGAGTGTCGGGAGGTTGCGGGGAGAGGAGTGTTTCGCCCCGTCGAGGTCTACCATATGGAGCCTTCGCAGCCCCGCATCGCGGAACATTAGGGCTGCATCGAGCGGATCGTCGAAGTAGGTGGTGCGGCGGCCGTAGTCTCCCTGTGTCAGCCGGACGCATTTGCCGTCGATCAGATCTATTGCGGGAATTATCTCGATTGTCATATTTTCGTTTTAAAGCCTGAGAAAATTTGCCAGGAGCTTTTCCCCGGCCGCCCCGCTCTTTTCGGGATGGAACTGGGTGCCGTAGAAGTTGCCCGACCGGAGGGCCGCTCCGAATTCCGTACCGTGGGTCGTCGTGGCAATGGTGGCCGGGCAAATTTGCGGGGCGTAGGAGTGGACATAGTAGAAATAGGTACCGCTTTCCAGTCCGTCGAAAAGGGGATTGTCCCCGAAATCGACCGAGTTCCACCCCATGTGGGGGACTTTCAGCCCGCTGCCCGAGGGGAGCCTGGTAACGTCCGCCGGGAAGATGCCCAGGCACTCGGCCCCCCCCTCTTCGCTGCGGCGGCGCAGAAGGTGCATGGCGATGCGGAGGCCGCACGCCGGCGCCTGCGCCGGGGGACGGGCCTCCGCCGCCCCCGGTGCCCCGCCGACGTATGGATGCGCCCCTGTGTCTCCGT
>JAJBVJ010000283.1 GCA_020859875.1 Rikenellaceae bacterium | reverse complement strand
TTCGATAAAGAAGTAAAATCCGGTGGTCTTTTTCTGGATCGGGTAGGCGAGTTTTTTCAAACCCCAGTCCTCCTTGTTCACGATCTGACCGCCGTTCTCGGTGATAACACCCTGGAATTTGCCGTAAACCTCCTGGGCCTGCGCATCGGAAAGCACGGGAGTGGCAATGAAAACGGTTTCGTAATTGTTCATAAACAGTTAATTAGATATTAATCGCAAAATGCGACCGCAAAGATAGGAATAATACTAATAAGAACAAAAACCGGAAAAGGTTAATGCAGGTCGATATTACTGTATGTACTAAAAACGGTAGGCAACGTTGAAAGAAACGGTTGCATTACTGAAAACATCGTAATACCGGGACGATCCGATATCCATCAATCCGAGGTGGCATAAGATCCCGATGTAAAAATCGTTAAACCCCACGGCCACGCCTTCCGAAAGACCCATGTCGAATCTATTGAAAGGGTCTTTAAAGGGCGATCCCGATATACCGTTTGAGTAGCTTCCCGCCACTCCATAGGCCAGAAAAAATCCCGAATGAATATCGAGCGAGATTTTGGGGAATTCAAAAATATACCCCGCCAAAATAGGCATATCTATGTATTCCAGTTTGCAATCAAATGTATTTCCGTAATTTCCTTTAAATCGGGCCCCTTTACGCGAATATGATAATCCCGGCTGGATATAAAAATTATTCACGATTTTAATATCCATGAAAACACCTGCATTGGCGCCTAAGAGAACGCTCGTTTCATAGTCATGGTCCCAAAAGTTCGAAATATTCAACCCGGCCCGCACGCCAAATTCCACAGGCTTTTTCTGGGCGTTGACAGTTACAATACTCAATGCCGAAAGGCTCACCAAAACAAGTAGTAGTTTTTTCATAATTAATGGGTTTTGAGTTAGTATTGGCTAACGAAGACATCGGGTCGGAATGCCTCGTTAAAGGCAAGATACATAAACTACCGAAATGTATAAAGCCCGGCAAATATTTGCCGGGCTTTATACATTTAGGAATAAGTATTTAAATATATCTATCCACTATCGCGCATATCCTCTCGAAAATCTCTTCCACCGTGCCCGTACCGTCGACAGGAATGAGTTTGTCCTGTGCCTTATAATAACCTCCCACTACGGCGGTAACACGATTGTATATCTCTATGCGGTTGCGGATCACCCCGACGTTCGAGTCGTCGGCGCGGCCGCTCTCCTTACCCCTTCGAAGAATTCTCTCTATGAGGAGCTCCTCGGGAACTTCGAGCGAGAGCATGCAATCGACGGGGGTACCCTGGTTGGACATCATCACGTCGAAATGTTCCGCCTGGGCGACCGTGCGGGGAAAACCGTCGAATATATTTCCCGCACCGTCCCTGTGCTTCTCCATATATTCGGCCACCATCCCGATTACAAGCGCGTCCGGAGCGAGCTCGCCCCGTGCTATATATTCTTCCATGCTCCGCCCCAGCGGGGTTCCGCCCGCTATCTCTTCACGAATTACGGCTCCCGTCGAAATATGGCTGAATCCGTATTTATCGACCAACCTTTCCGCCTGCGTACCTTTCCCTGCCCCGGGGGCGCCGAACAACACTATATTGACCATCTTGTACGTTATTTAAATTGCTTCGGGAAGCACCTTAGATCATGGTTTTTTTAAAACGAATAACAAAATTAGACATAATTTTCCGCGGCGCAAAAGAAAATATAACTTTGTGTTAATTTTGACAAAAGCACATATGGAAGAAAAAAAACGCACCGAAATAGCCGAGTTGGGGGAATTCGGCCTGATCGATAAACTCACGGGGAAATTTTACCTGCACAACAACTCCTCGAAAACCGGCGTGGGCGACGATGCCGCGGTAATCGACCCGAAGGAGGATTCCGGCGGCAATTACAGCCTCCTTTCGACCGATATGCTGCTCGAGGGGGTCGATTTCGATCTGGTCTATTTCCCGCTGAAGCATTTGGGTTACAAAGCGGTGGTAGTGGCCGCGAGCGATATACTGGCCATGAACGGCCGCCCGAAGCAGCTTACGGTACAGCTCGGGGTCTCTTCCAAAATAAGTGTACAGCAGCTCGAGGAGCTGTACGAGGGCATAGGGGCGGGGTGCGAAGATTACGGGATAGACCTGGTGGGCGGCGATACGAGGGCCTCGGTCAACGGGCTGGTGGTAGGTGTTAGTGTCCTGGGAACCGTCGGCAAGGATTCGATCGCCTTCCGGAGCGGCGCACGGGAGAACGATCTGATATGTATCACGGGCGATCTCGGGGCCGCCTATATGGGTCTTCACCTCCTGGAGAGGGAGAAAAGGGCCCTGGAAGGCCACCCCGACCCCAATCCGGATTTCAAAGGCTACGAATACCTGCTCCGCCGGCAGCTCAAGCCGTCGGCCCGCCTGGATATCGTCGAAGCCCTGCAAGAGAACTCCCTGGTTCCGACCTCCATGATCGACCTTTCGGACGGTCTTGCCTCCGACCTGTTGCAAATTTGCAAAAGTTCCGATTGTGGAGCCCGCATATATCTCGACCGCCTACCCATCGCACGCGAGACCTACGACCTGTGCGAGAAGATGCATATCGACCCGGTTGTGGCCGCACTAAACGGCGGGGACGACCACGAACTGCTTTTCACCGTTCCGCTCGAAAAACAGGAATCCATTACAAAAATCGGTGGAATCGACGTGATCGGCCACATCACCCCGACAGGAACGGGAGCCATGCTGGTCACTCCCGACGGCGGTGAAATAGCGATTACGGCCCCGGCCATCCGCTGACAATGGGAACCGATCCACAATACGATCCCAGTCTCTGGCTTCCCACCTCGGTAAAGGAGATGCGCCGGCGGGGTTGGGACCAGGCGGACATTATCCTTTTCAGCGGGGATGCCTACGTCGACCATCCCTCCTTCGGCCCGGCCGTGGTGGGGCGGATGCTGGAAGCCGAAGGCTACCGGGTGGCCCTCGTTCCCCAGCCCAATTGGAGGGACGATCTGCGGGATTTCACCAAATTGGGGCCCCCGCGCCTTTTTTTCGGGGTATCGGCCGGGAATATGGATTCGATGGTCAACCACTACACGGCCAATAAACGCCTGCGCAGCGACGACGCCTATACACCGGGGGGAAAAGCCGGTTTCCGTCCCGACTATGCCGTGACCGTATACTCCCGGATCCTGAAAAAACTATATCCCCATATCCCCGTAGTGGCGGGGGGTATCGAGGCGAGCCTGCGCAGGCTCGCCCATTACGATTACTGGTCGGACAGCGTCAAACCGTCCGTCTTGCTTGAAAGCGGCGCCGATTTGGTGGTTTACGGGATGGCGGACAAAGTAATGACCCGGGTGGCCAAAGCTCTCTCCAACGGCTACAACCATAAACTGCTTAGAAATATACGCCAGGTCGCCTTTCTCGACAGCAGGGAATATGCAGATCGACTCGACACCACGAAGGTTATCCGGCTGGAACCGTTCGAAAAGGCGGCGTCCGACAAGAATGCCTTTGCCAGAAACTTCACACTGATAGAGACCGAATCCAACAGGCTCGAAACGGACAGGGTCATTATCGAACCCTACCCGGGCGGGAAGTTCGTGGTGGTAAATCCGCCCTACGGGAGGCTCACCGAAGATGAGATCGACCGCGGCTTCGATGCGCCGTACACTCGCATGCCCCATCCCCGCTACCGCGGCAAGGGTGATATTCCCGCCTTCGAAATGATAAAGCATTCGGTCAATATCCACCGTGGATGTTTCGGCGGATGCAGCTTCTGCACTATTTCGGCCCACCAGGGAAAATTCATTTCCAGCCGTTCCCGCCGCTCTATACTCGAAGAGGTTAAAAAAATAACCTCCATGCCCGGATTCAAGGGATATATTTCCGACATCGGCGGCCCCTCGGCCAATATGTACGGCATGAAGGGAAGGGACGAAGCGCTCTGCAAAAAATGTTTGCGGCCCTCCTGCCTTCATCCGGCACCCTGCCGCAACCTCGACAATTCACATGGGCCCCTTCTTGAACTTTACACCAATATACGGCAAGTAAAGGGGGTTAAAAAGGCATTTATCGGGAGCGGGATCCGTTACGATCTGTTCGACAAGCACTACGGCGGGCAATATTTGCTCGAGGTTGTCCGCAACCACACCTCGGGAAGACTCAAGGTGGCCCCGGAACATACCGAAGACAAAGTGCTCAAATGGATGCGCAAACCCTCGTTCGGGCAGTTCGAGGAGCTTGCCGGAAAATTCCGCGAGATCTGCAATGAGTGCGGATTGGAGTACAGATTGATCCCTTACTTTATTTCGAGCCATCCGGGATGTACCCAGGAGGATATGAGGGCGCTTTGGGCCAAAACCCGGCGGCTCGATTTCCGCCTCGAACAGGTACAGGATTTCACCCCTACCCCGATGACCCTCAGCTCGGTTATGTTCCATACGGGCATCGATCCCTACACGGGCGGGAAGCTGTACGTGGCCCGCCGGCAGGATGAGAAGCGCAGGCAGAAGAGCTGCTTCTTCGCGGCGCCCGGTGCCGGGGCAGGGAAATATCCCCGCCCCGGGGAAAAAGCGCTCGGGCCAAAAAACCGGCGGCGGTAAAAATCCCTTGCAAAAGAGGGCCCGTTTCCATACCTTTACAACCCGTTTTCGATACTGATATTTTTGGGCAATGGCAAAAAAATACTCCCCTTCAGCCAATAACCGACAGACTTATGCATCCCTCACCGAAGAGGGCGGCCAACTGCCGCCGCAGGCGGTAGAGCTCGAAGAGGCGGTTTTGGGGGCACTCATGCTCGAAAAGGAGGCTGCCATCGCAGTACAGGAAGTCCTTGCCGAAGAGGCATTTTACAAGGAAGCACATAGAATTATTTACAAGGCCATCACCGAACTTTCGATGGAGCTCAAGCCCATCGACCTCTATACGGTCACCGAAAAGTTAAAGCAGAAAAAGGAGCTTACGGCCGTAGGCGGTGCGGGTTTCCTCGCCCAACTCACCCAAAAGGTGGGGTCGGCGGCTCACGTGGAATTCCATGCCAAGATCATAGCGCAAAAGTATGTACAGCGCGAGCTCATAAGAGCCTCCACCGAAATTCAGAAACGCTCCTACGACGAGTCGATAGACGTTACCGACCTGATCGATTCGGCCGAAAGCGAAATATTCAAGGTAGCCGAAGGGCATATCAAAAGAGACGTTCAGAAGTCGAAAGACATTCTCGCTCGTACCCTGGAAACCATCGAGGAAGCCTCCAGGCGCGAGGGCGGATTCAGCGGAGTTCCGTCGGGATTCACCCACCTCGACCGCCTGACCCTCGGCTGGCAGCCTTCCGATCTGGTAATCATCGCCGCGCGGCCGTCGATGGGTAAAACCGCTTTTGTGCTCTCGCTCACGCGCAATGTCGCCGTAGACCACGAAAAAGGGGTGGCATTCTTTTCGCTCGAAATGAGCTCAACACAGCTTATGATGAGGCTTATCGTGGCCGAATCGGGACTCGATTCCCGCGATGTGCGCAACGGACAGCTCACCCAGGAGCAGTGGAAGCACCTCGAAACGAGTATAAAACCGCTGGGGCTGGCTCCGATATTTATCGACGATACCCCGGCTCTTTCCATATTCGAGTTCCGCTCCAAAGCACGGAGGCTAAAGAAACAGTACGATATACAACTGATAATCATCGACTACCTCCAGCTTATGACCGGAACCACCGAAACTCGCGGGAACCGCGAACAGGAGGTGGCATCGATCTCCCGGTCGCTGAAGGCTATCGCAAAAGAACTAAATATTCCGATAATCGCCCTTTCGCAGCTGAACCGCTCGGTGGAGTCGCGTACGGGAAGCAAACGGCCCCAGCTCTCCGACCTGCGAGAGTCGGGTGCCATAGAGCAGGATGCCGACATCGTAGCCTTTATCCACCGGCCCGAATACTACGGGATGACCGTAGATGAAAGCGGAATGCCTACCGCAGGGTTGGCGGAAATTATCGTCGCCAAGCACCGCAACGGGGCGGTCGATACCGTGAAACTCCGCTTTCGGAAGGAGCAGGCCCGGTTTATGGATTACGACGAGGACGATTTGGTGACCGGCGGGGGCTTTACCGAAATGGGCAGCGCCATCGACGGGATGGACCCATACAGCGGCAGGGTGGAGACCCGGCCGGCTACGCAGTTCGATATGCCCGGCGGCGGCGGTTCGGGATTTGGCGGCACCTTCGGCGGAGGGACTCCCGGCGGCGATGCGCCTTTCTGAGAAAACGACCGGCCGAACAAAGGCCGTACACTATACTAACCCAATATCCGGATAATTTCCGATGTTCGTCAAATGTTACTCCAGCGCGGTTGTAGGTATCGACGCCGTGGTGATTACCGTCGAAGTGAATATTTCGCCGGGGATCGGCATGTTTTTAGTCGGCCTCCCGGACAATGCCGTCCGGGAGAGCCAGGAACGCATCCGTTCGGCCTTTGCCAATAGCGGCTATAAGATGACCGGGAAACGGGTTGCGGTCAACCTCGCCCCTGCCGATATCCGCAAGGAAGGGACCGGGTTCGATCTGCCTATCGCCTGGCCATGCTTGCCGCCACCGGACAGGTGGACGACGGCAAACTTTCCCGATATATTATCCTTGGCGAACTGTCGCTCGATGGGGTTATAAAACCCGTTAAGGGTATTCTTCCCGTAGCCATAACGGCAAAGGCGGAGGGTTTCGCCGGGGTTGTGGTACCCTATGAAAACGCTCCCGAAGCCTGCGTTGTGGAGGGATTGGAGGTTGTCGCAGTTAAACACATTACACAGGCCTGTAATTTCCTTTGCGGGCGCGAAGGCTACACATTTAGTGTCCCTGCACCGGATGCCGCCCCCCGGAAGGCCGCGGAATTCGAAGAGGATTTCCGGGACGTACGCGGCCAGCAGCAGGTAAAACGGGCAATGGAGATAGCGGCTGCGGGGGGCCATAATATACTGATGATCGGGTCGCCGGGATCGGGAAAGACGATGATAGCCCGGCGGCTGCCGACGATTCTGACTCCGATGAATCCGGCCGAAGCGTTGGAGACAACTAAAATACACAGCGTTGCCGGCAAACCGGGAGCCCTTCACGGACTGATAACCAAGCGCCCGTTTCGATCTCCGCACCACCTTGCCTCGCAGGTAGCCCTGGTGGGCGGGGGCGGTAATCCCCAGCCGGGGGAGATATCGCTGGCCCACAACGGCGTACTCTTTCTCGACGAACTTCCCGAATTCGGGCGGAGTGCCCTGGAAGTCCTCCGTCAACCGCTCGAAGACAAGCAGATAACGGTATCCCGTGCAAAATATTCGGTCACCTACCCTGCCAATTTTATGCTCGTAGCGGCTATGAACCCCTGCCCGTGCGGTTTCCACAACCATCCCGACAAGGAATGTTCCTGCACCCCGGGAAGCGTGGCTCGCTACATGGGCCGGATTTCGGGCCCGATGCTCGACCGGATCGATATGCATATCGAGGTGGCTCCCGTACCCCTTTCGGAGATTACCTCAGGGGCGGTACCCGAGAGCAGTGCGGTGGTAAGGGAAAGAGTAGCGCGGGCGCGGGAACGGCAAATGGAGCGGTTCGCCGGCACCTCCGTCCATACCAATGCCATGATGAACAGCGCAATGATACGCAAATTCGTGCGGCTGGATCTGGGATGTAAAACATTGCTGGAGCGGGCGATAACGACACTCGGGTTTTCTGCACGGGCCTACGACCGGATAATCAAACTGGCCCGAACTATTGCCGACCTCGAAGGAGCAGCGGAGATCGAAACAAGGCATATCGCCGAAGCGGTAAATTACCGAAGCCTCGACAGGCGCAATTAGTCCTATACCAATTCTGCCGTAACCGCCCCCGTAAAAGTCAGCAGATCGATTACCGCGATTTTCAATTGAACTCCCCTCTCCCCGGCACTTATATATATATGCTCCCGGGGAAGGCACGCTGAGTCGATGTAAATTGGATAGGGCTTTTTCATTCCTATTGGGGTGCATCCACCGCGGATATAGCCCGTAAGTTCCCGAAGTTCGTTAACGGGAACCATTGCCGCCTTTTTGTTTCCGGAAACCGCCGCTGCTTTTTTAAGGTCCAGCTCCCCGTCTGCGGCCACAAGGCAAACGAACACCCCGCCCGGCTCACCGCGCACTACCAGGGTTTTAAACAGTAGGGACGGATACAAACCCAGCGCCGATGCGGCCTTTACGGCCGAAAGGTCGTTCGGGTCGAAATCGTACCGAGCGACTTGGTAGGCTACCCCGGCACCATCCAAAAGGCGCATGGCGTTTGTCTTACCGGGTTTCTTCATGACCCTTTAAAGGCCACGGTTCGCGGCCTTTTTTCAACATTGGTAGCTACCACCCGAACAGCGGGTACTGTGACATCATCCGGCCGCCTTCACACCCGCCGGCCTTTTTTACATCGTCATTTTCGGGATCGGAAAGTACGCGGT
>JAJBVJ010000049.1 GCA_020859875.1 Rikenellaceae bacterium | reverse complement strand
GCCGTGAATATTTCGCAAATATCGTTTCCCAAAGGATAGTTCCGCTGATGATCCGCAAATCGATGAGAATACCCTTCCTGCCCGACGGTAAAATATACCTTGCGGTACGGATGGATACGGGCAAGATAAACCAGCCCTTTCGATATTCCATTATCCAGCTTCCGGTGAGCGAGGCCTGCCCGCGCTTCGTGGTGCTTCCCACGAGCGATCCGACATCGACAGACGTAATTTTCCTCGACGATATAGTAAGGCTGTGCCTCGGGGATATATTCTTTATGTTCCCCTATGAAAATATCTCGGCATACACTTTCAAGATCATCCGGGATGCGGAGCTCTCGATCGACGACGACGTATCGAAAAGTTTTATCGAAAAGATGGAGACCGGTATCACAAAAAGAAACCACGGCCACCCTATACGATTGATATACGATAAATTCATGCCCGCCGACCTGCTTAATCTGATCGCCGGCAAACTCGGGCTGCGGCTCAAAGAATCCCTTAATCCGGGAGGTAGGTACCATATGATGTCCGACCTTATGCAGTTTCCGGTCATCAGGCCCGAATTGGAAAGCAAGAAGCCGCTTCCGATGAGGCACCCCGATATTATTCCTTATACCAGCATATTGAAAATAATGCGAAGGAAGGATATACTGCTTAATTTTCCCTACCATACCTTCCAGCATGTGATCGATTTTTTACGCGAGGTGGCCATAGATCCCCGGGTGGAGTCGATATATATCACCCTTTACCGCACGGCAGACCATTCAAAAGTTATTAATGCCCTGATAAATGCCGCGAAAAACGGAAAGAAGGTGACGGTGCTGGTCGAGCTGAAGGCTCGTTTCGACGAGGAGAAAAATATAATGGATTCCGCACATCTCCAGTCGGAGAATATCAGGGTGATCCATAGTTCGGAAGAGCTGAAAGTACACTGCAAACTCATACTTGTCGAGAGGCGGGAGGGGAGCGGCCGTCAGGGTTATATATATGCGGGCACGGGTAATTTCAACGAATCCACGGCGCGGCTTTACAGCGACTTCGGACTGTTGACCTGTAACGAAGATATTGTCTCCGATGCCCAAAAACTTTTCTCTATAATCGATAATCCCTTCCACCAGCATACATTCGACAGCATGCTCGTATCGCCGTACGACATGCGGGATTCGATAGTTAAAATGGTCGATAGGGAAATACACCATGCCAGGAAGGGGAATCCGGCCTATATGTACGGTAAATTCAACAGCCTTACGGACGAGAAGATGATAATGCATTTCTACAAGGCGGCCGAGGCCGGGGTCAAATTCAAACTCATAGTAAGGGGAGCATGCTCTCTCCGCCCGCCCGCCAACGGAAATATCGAGATCATAAGTATTGTGGACACCCTGCTCGAACATGCCCGGTTTATGATCTTCGCTAACGGGGGCCATGAGAAGATATATATCAGCAGTGCCGATATTATGACCCGCAACCTCGACCGGCGTATCGAAGCCGCCGTTCCCATACTCGATGCGCGGTTGAAAAAGACGATGCTCGATGTATTCGAAATCGAATGGAGCGACAACGTTAAGGCGCGAATGCTC
Organism: Rikenellaceae bacterium; assembly: GCA_020859875.1. Taxonomy (GTDB): domain Bacteria; phylum Bacteroidota; class Bacteroidia; order Bacteroidales; family Rikenellaceae; genus WRDF01. The sequence continues at coordinate 6,881 of JAJBVJ010000049.1, read as the reverse complement.
ACATCGTCCGATAAAAGGATGTATGTCCGGCGGGATGCTCTTCAGACGCCTGCAGTAAGGAGCCAGACGGCTCTCTATTCCTACTATAACTCGATGACCGATGGCAAAGATGAAAAATGAGACCCTCGCCGCAATCGATATCGGCTCCAACGCCATCCGGTTGCTGATAAAGTATATCGAATCATACACGAGCGAAACCGAATTTAAAAAGGCCGCATATATCCGTGTTCCGATCCGTCTCGGGGAGGATGTCTTCACCGAAGGTAAAGTTCTGGAGACCAAGCGTAAACTTACCGTAGAGGCGATGGAAGGATTCGCCCACCTGATGAAGGCCTACCGTGTCGACCATTACCGCGCATGCGCCACAAGCGCCATGCGCGAGGCCGCCAACGGCAAAGAGTTGATTAAACTTATAAAAAAGGCTGCAGGAATAAAGATCGAAATTATCAGCGGCACCGAAGAGGCCGGGCTAATCTATAAGGCCGGTAAATTCGATTCTTTCATAGACCCCGACAAAAGTTACGTCTATATGGACGTGGGCGGGGGCAGTACCGAGATAATCGTTTACAGCGACCATAAAGCGGTTTCCTCCCGCTCTTTCCGGCTCGGCACCGTGAGGATACTGAGCAAGGGAGTAGATAAGGCCGAGGCGCGGGAATTTGCGGCACACCTGGAAAAGATCCGCATGGAGTACAGTCCGGCGGCAATTATTGGATCGGGAGGCAATATCAATAAAGTCCAAAACCTTCTGCGGAAAAAGAGCAGCGATAGGGTAAATGTCACGCAGCTCGAGGGACTTTACAAAAGCCTTGCGTCGATGGATTACTTGGAGAGAATGGAAAGGGCGGGCCTTAATTCCTATCGTGCCGATGTGATCTTGCCGGCCTTAAATCTCTTTCTTACAGCCGCAAATAAGTCCGGGGTAGCCTACATCATCATACCCAAAGTCGGTTTGACGGACGGGATCATACGCCAGCTTTACGAAGACGGTATGTGATCGGGATCTTACTGAAAGCAGAGGAGATCAGCCGATTATAAAGTTCGAATAAAAAACCCTGTGCACGGGCGTCACCGCCTTTGCACAGGGTAATAATTGCGTAGTGGAACGCAATAACTCACTAATCCTTTACTGCAATTTTACAGATAATATTCTATAACCCCTTAAACCTGTTTAGAAATGCCGGCAGCTTTTACTACCCCGTATGATACCGGCAACAGGCTATACAAAGTTTAACATATTTTCGTTAAACGGCAAGTAAAACCGGCCTTTTATTTGCAAAAAAAGAATATCGCTACAATATTATTTATCACTTTAAGACACATTTTTGCCGTACAGTTATTTATAAGCTCTCGTTTAAGGATCGTCCCATGAAAAAACGAAAGCCTGTCCGCGCGGACAGGCTTCGGGCCAATGAATAAATCCGTCAATATCCACCTTCGAGCCTGAGCCTTTCGACGAATTGGTCGATGCGCTGCATCTGGTCGGGAATGGGGATGCGCTGCGGGCATTCCGGTTTGCATATCCCGCATCCGATACAGTTCTTCGCCTGGCGGAGTTTGGGCACACTGCGGTCGTATCCGATTAGGAACTCGCGGCGGAATTTGCGGTAATTGGAATCGCCGGCATCTTCCGGCATCCGCCGGGCATTTACAACCTTATTATAGTGTGAGAAAATTCCCGGTATATCTATCCCGTAATGGCACGGCATGCAGTATTGACACTCCGTGCAGGGGATAAAGTCCTCGTTGAGCAGAAGCTGAGTAACTTCCTCAAGTGCATCGTATTCCTCCGGGGTGATCGGCTCCAGCGGTGAATATGTACGGATATTTTCCTGGAGATGTTCGAGGTAGGTCATTCCGCTCAGGACGGTTAGAATATTGTCCGGGCTTCCGGCATAGCGAAACGCCCATTTGGCCGGACTGTCGTCCGGCCGCAGCCTTCTCAACGGAGCCTGGGTAAGGGAATTGAGCCGCGAAAGCCGGCCCCCCAACAGGGGCTCCATGACGATGGCCGGTACATTTTTCTTTTCGAGTTCACTGTAAAGATATTCCGCATTGACATTTCTTCCGGTGGCGTGGTGCCAGTCCATATAGTTGAGCTGGATCATGGCAAAGTCCCACTGTACGGGGTAGGCGAGCAGGTGGTCGAAAGCCTCCACGTCGCCGTGGAACGACCAGCCCAGGTTGCGTATCCGCCCCTGCTCTTTTTCCCGTAGCAGGAAATCGATCATCCCGTTGTCGATGAAGCGCTCGTCGACTCCGGGAACCCCGTCGCCGCCGATCGAGTGGAGCAGGTAATAATCGATATAGTCTACCTGGAGCCTTTCGAAAGACTGGCGGTACATTGCAATCGAGCCCTCACGGCTGCGGGCATAGGCATCCGGGGCCATATTGGAGAGTTTGGTGGCGATAAAAAACTTTTCCCGCGGGTGACGCTTCAGGGCCGCCCCGGTCGCCGCTTCCGACAATCCGCGAAGATAGCCCGGCGCGGTATCGAAATAGTTTACCCCGTGGTCGAGGGCGTAATCCACAAGGTCGTTCACCGCATCCTGATCGACCTCGGCTTGTCCGTCGGAGCTCTGTTTCATGGGCCAGCGCATACATCCGTATCCCAGGAGCGATACCCGATCCCCTGTGTGGGGATTGGTGCGGTAGGTCATTTTATCTTTTGGAACTTCGCCCGTAATTGAGCTGGTGTTGGTATTGCAGCCTGCCGGTTTGCAACCGGCAAGTGCGGCCGCACCGACCGCCGTTCCTGCGCCGAGGGTTTTTAGAAAGTCCCTCCGCGATATATTCTTTTTGTCGTCGTTTGCCATGATCTTCGAATAGTTAAATCGTCCTGTGTACCGTGATCCCTTCGACATAAATCGCACTGAAAGGCCTTGCCGGGCAGACAAATTCGCATGCCCCGCACCCGATGCAAATTTCCGTATCGACAACCGGTGTTTTAAGCGAGCTGTCGTCTTGCTCGCCGCAGGCTATGAGCGTTATGGCCCCTGTGGGACAGTTACGCTCACAGGCCGTGCAGGTTACCTCGTCGCGGGTCACTATACAGTTTTCCTTTATCCATACCGCACGTCCGACCTGAAGCGAGGATTTTTCCGCGGGGGTGATTTCCATTATCGCACCCGTAGGGCAGACCTCGGAACAGCGGGTACATTCCGGGCGGCAATAACCCCTCTCGAAAGACATCTCGGGCTGCATGAAGGTGGAGAGTTTTTCCGACGGGCGGAGTATATTGTTCGGGCACGCCGAGACACACAGCTGGCATGCCGTGCAATGGTTCTTCAGATTTTTGGCTCCTACGGAACCGGGAGGGGTGACGGGAGTTTGCCGCTCGGGAATCTTTTTATCTTCGATCACCGCCAATCCGCCGTCCGCGATCGGGGCCTGCGCTTTTACAACCTTCGACACTGCAAAGAAGGCGGCGATGGAGAGAAAGCTACGGCGTGACAATCCACCGGATTCCCCGGTGTGCGTTCCAATGGATTCGGGCGATAACTTCGCGGGCCTTCTTGCGGTATAATGCAAAGCGTCGAATTTGCATTGGTCAAGACAGTTCATGCAGGCCACGCACCGGGTGTGATCTATCCGGTAGTTCTTATAGTCGATACAAGATGCCTTGCAGTTTTTGGAACAGAGACTGCACTTTGTGCATTTGCCGGGGTCGATCACCGGCTTACAGAGGGAAAAACGGGGAAGCAATCCCAGGAAAGAACCCACCGGACATATAGTATTGCAGTATGTCCTACCGTGGCGCCAGGCCAGATAGCCGATCGTAAAAAAAGTGACCACTGCAATACAGAAGGTAATCCAACTTTTGACCCATACTTCGGTCGGATAAAAGGCGTAGCTGTCTGCCCGCCGGGCAAAATATGCCAGAAGGTTATTGCCCAGTCGGTAAACCGGCGCAAAGATATTCTCCGCCATACGTCCGAAAGCCGCATAAGGATCGAGCAGCCCTGTAAGCACGGTGATATGGATGACAAGAGCCGCAATAAAGAGAACCACAAAAGGATACCGCAGCCAATTTAGCGCCCTTGAATAGCTGTAGCGGTTCTTCTTTTTGAAACGTTTTGCCGTCCATGATACCGAGTCCTGGAACAGCCCGAGAGGACAGACCACCGAGCAGTAAATTCGCCCGAACAGAAGCGTAAGGATAATAAGAATGGAGACGACGATAAAATTGGCTGCGAGGATAGCCGGTACAAGTTGAACCTTTGCAGTCCATCCCAGCCATCCGTGAAGGATGCCCGTAAAATCGAGGAACAGTAGCGTAATCAGGGCAAGGAAAATCACACCCAGAATCACCCTAATCTTTCGTAGCATAGCGAGTTAGTTATTGAATGATTGTAAGCCGGCGTTAGTGTAACCTCTTGCGGTAATTATTTCCGGAAGGGCTATCATTTGCAAGGTATTAAAAATTTGATGTTTTGCAAACCTCATGTAAATAATTTCCGGCAGACGGGTTGTAACGGTCGTCGGTCCTACCGGGCCGCACTGGCATAGAAAGTGCATTAAACCGATGAAAAATCATTTAAATAATAAGAATATGAACCTGAATACCTGTAAAATCCTGCTTCTTGCGGCAGGCCTCGCACTGGCGGGCTGCTCCGACAACAACGGCGGGAAGAATGGCTCCGAAGAGTCGGAGAATACCCAGGCGGTCTACCTTAAAATTGATACGAAGAAAGGTAGCAATCTACGCTCCGACGAACCTACGGCGAGCGATACCGCCGCGGAACTTTACACCGCAGTTGTCTACTTTGTCGACGGTGATACCGATCCGCTGGTTTACGACGTGCTGACCGCCGGGCCCAATGGCCAGGATGTAACCATGGCCGAACTCGAAGCCGGGTACCTGGTAGAGGATGTCAATTCGGCGGTGACCCAGGTATATGTAGTGGGAAATTACAACTCCGTAGACCAGGAGAATAACGGCCCCACATTCCCGACCAATATAGGGATTAGACTTAGCACCGTAAAGGATGTGATTCTCGATATACAGCAGGTTTCATACCCTGCCATAACGGGCGTGGTTTTGCCGTCGGACAACCTGGTGACGGTGATGGACGGCCAGGCCACACTGCAAAGATACGGTTCGAATTCTTCGGGCTGGAACGGGGACACCCCACTCGAATCGGACGACACTTATGCCAATGTGGTAATATCGCCGATCGTATCCAGAATAGAGATCGAGCAGATCGTTTACACCGGCGACCTGACCTCCTTTACCCTGGAAGGGATATATGTGAATTATTTTTACCAGCGGGTTCCGCTTTCGCTCGATATGAACGGATATGCCCCGACCAACAGCACGGAAACCGGCAACTATGAAACTACCGGCGGTAGCTTCGCATACGACTATTACACCACGCTTTACGATGTGCTCGACGAGCCAGCCGCCATCGCCTCCGGCACGGCCACCTTCGAGCCGGACAACGGTGTTTGGGCATACCAGGTGTTCGGGGGATCGAACCCCGTGCCGCATATAATCCTGCGGCTAACGGATGTGGTAACGAACGGCGGCGCCACGGCCGAAGACCTTTACCTTACAATAACGGGTTACAGCGTGGGCGGCAGCGAACTGATGACCTTCGAACGGAACACCATCTACAAAATAGCGAGCCTGCCCTTCAGCGACGACGATCTGGCACTGACTCCCGAGCCCGATACCGTAAACATATCTGTTCATGTGGAGGTGAAAGAATGGGACACCGTAAATGTAACCCCGATTCTTTAAGGGATTCCTAACCGTGGGATTATGGGTAAAATGAAGAACGGATTTGTGCCGCTTATCCTGGCGATTCTTTTTGCCGGCGGATGTGTGAAGGAGAGTTCCGGCGACGGCACATGCGGCGGCTATAATCTGGTCTTCTTTTATCCCGGCAACGGCACCACCGATATTTTTCCCTCTAAGATCGACCATGTAAGGATGCTCGTTTACGATTTCACAGGGCGTCTGGTAGTGGATCGCGGGATCGAGCGGGAATCACTGGAAGAGTACAGGGGGGGCGGAACTCGACCTTCCGTCCGGAGACTATACCGTGGTATGCTGGGGTAATATCGCAGAATATTCCGAGTTGAGCGTAACCGATCCACTTTCGCAAGCAAGGCTTTACCAGTGGCAATATACCGCGGGGGAAACAGTGAAAAATTTCGATCCGCTCTATTTCGGCAGGAGGGAAATTTCCATAAACGCCCCCGTATCGAAAACCGACACACTTACGTTCGTTTCGGCCCATATAAATATGGAGATCCATATCGAGGGGTACGACGGACGAATTTCCACCCGCGCCGAGGGACAGGGGATCGTGGAGATCACAAATGTATCCGTGGGTTACGATTTCGAAATGGAACTTACCCCGCAAACGACGGTGATGTTCCCTGTCTGGGAAACCGACGGGCACAACGGGGAGATAATTTCCCGATTCAACCTGCTGCGGTTCCGGGAAGATACCCCGATGGTGATAAATATCCGCAGCCGGGACGGTGGGGAGGTCATAGGCTCCGTCGTGGTGCGTGAATTCCTCAGGAAGTACGGAATCGAGGTAGAGGGGGTGAACGAGATAACCGTGCCCGTTTATATCACATTCGACGAACAGGGAATAAGTGTCTCGGTGGAGCCGTGGGATACGGAACCCGTGGTGCCGATCCCTTAAACAAAACATTCTGCATTGTAATGAAAATATTGAAACTGCATATATTACCGGCCCTCATCCTGCTGCTGGCAGCAGGGGGATGCGGCCGCGATCCCGCGCTTTCCCCAGACGGTGATAAAGGCGAAGGATCGGCCCTGCGGATCAGGGTGAGTACACCGGGAGCGGGTGGCGGTCTTAGTCGTGCTGTCGATGAAGACCTTTTGTCGGAAGTCAATGTAC
>JAJBVJ010000109.1 GCA_020859875.1 Rikenellaceae bacterium | reverse complement strand
CCCAGCGGGTGAAAGACCGCCGGGAGTCTAGCCGGAACCATATGGCCTCGGCCTTCCACCGGGAAGGGCCGACCGCCGGCAAAGAGCCGGATGGGGGCGGTGAAGTCGAATCGGGCGGCCACTCGAATGGGTAACGTTACGGCGGTACCGGAAATGTCAGGCAACATGAAGCCGGCAGTAAACCGCACTCTCGACGCATATCTTCGGCACGGTGCCGCCGTTAAGGGCTTTATCCGAAAGAGGGTGGCAAATCTGGAGGATGCCGAAGACATACTGCAAAATGTTTTTCATAACCTTGCAAAACTCGAACAAGATCCGGAGCCGATCGGCAGTATAACCGCCTGGTTATACAGGGTGGCCACCAACCAGATCATCGATTTCCGCCGTAAAAAGAGGGAAGAGAGAATGCCCCGGATCGCCTCATACGAGGACGGGGAGTTTTCCATGCGCGATCTTACGCTCTTTTTGATGGACGAGGAAGGCGATCCCGAGACGGCACTGGTGCGCTCGGCCGTATGGACGGAGCTCGAAGAAGCCCTTGCGGAACTGCCTCCTCGGCAGCGGACGGTATTCGAGTTGAATGAGCTGCAGGGCATCTCGTTCAATGAGATATCCGAGTCGACGGGAATACCCGTCAATACCTTGATCTCCCGGAAAAGATATGCCGTCCTTCATTTGCGGGAAAGATTGGCGGAAATATACGGGAATATAAACGAATAAAGCCGGCTTTAAGCCGGCTTCGATCGTTTTAGTATCACGTTTCATTCCCGATCCGTTACCACCACCGTATACCCGAGTTTTTCTATGGCACCGGCGATCCCGTCCGCCGTATTCTTCCGGCTGTCGAAAGATACGGTCACCTTTTTTCCGGCGACATCTACCTCCATATCCTTCACCCCCTTTTCGAAGGGTATATGCTTTTCGAGCCTGGCCTTGCATTTTTCGCAGTTCAGGTTAACCTCGTATGTTACCGTTTCGATGTTCTGCTTCTTATCGGGTTGCGGTGCCGCATTAGCCGTAGATACGGAAATCAAAGCGGCCAATATAAATATAATCTTTCCCATAATCGGATCTGTTCTATGGCTGTATTATTATAGCGTAAAGTTATTGTTTTTATTGCAGGGTTTAAAATTTTCCGACGCGCAGGCGTATACCGGCATATATTTTCCTACCCATCAGAGGGCCCCATATCCTCGAAGAATCGAAATCCGTGCCGAATGGGTCGTCGATACCCATAATAGGATTCTTCTGGCGGTAGTCCAGAAGGTTCTCGACCCCCGCATATATATCGAGCCGTTTGGTATTGCGGGTAATTTGCAGATAGTAAACGGGAAAGAACGGAGAGTTCCCCTGGTCGGCAGAGTAATTTTCCGTTGCCGGGAGCCGCGACGGCCCGTTGAACTGGGCCGTGGCATCGAAGACCCATTTGCGGAATCTGGTGGCGTAGGAGAGGTTCACCAGGCCGCGGTAACGGGATGTAAGCGGCTTTTCCCTTTTGTACCTGTAATTTCCGTAGAAGTAAGTGATCCGCGTATAGTTGTACCGGAAGGCGGCGAAAAGGTCGAGCCCCCGGGTTACCGGTGCCGAAATATCCGCCTGCCATACGTCGGCGTAAGACCTACCTTTCAGGTTATAGAACCAAATATAGCGGCTGTCGCGCTCGGCGTCCACCACCAGCTGATTCTGGAAATCCGTATGGAAATAGTCGAAGCTGAGGATTATGTTTTTCGAACTTCTCAAGGGAATGTAAAAAGAGAGGTTGGCACCGTAATTCCATGCCCGCTCGATGTCGAGCTCTTGTAAATTTTCCACATTCAGTTGCCGGGAGGTTGCAAGTACGCCAATATTGTCCGTGAGGGCATTTGCCGCCCGGTAGCCCTTTCCCGCAGAGGCGCGGAGGATTATGTTTTCGGTCAGCCCGTAGCGGACATTGATCCGGGGGGTATAGAGCCATCCGTAGCGGCTGTTGTAGTCCGCCCGGAAGCCGGCCAGGATCGTTACTCTTTCCATCCAATCGTAGGTATACTGGCCAAAGATGCCTCCGACGGCTTCCCGCCTGCCCAGGCTGTATCCCCTATTGTCGTTATACGGCAGTCCGTCCCGATACCCGGCATCTATATCGTCGAAGTTGAAACTCGCTCCGGCGGTATACCTGTGGGAGGTGTTGGAGATAAACGAACTGAATAGGGTATTGATGTAAAACGTGTTCTGGGTGCCCCGGTAGTTCCTCTCTCCGAACCGCGAATCCTGGGTGTAGTTGGTGAAACTGGTGATTATTCCCAGACTTTGGCCCGGGCGCACGCCGACCGAGATCCCCGTTTTGTTGAAGAGGCTGAAACCCCTGTTAATTATATCTGTGGTGTAGGCCTTTGCAGTAGTTTTTGCCGCCGCACCCGTTTGTCCGCCTTCCCGCTTGTCGTAGAGGAACCGGAAACCCTCTCGGGACTCGATACCTTTCGAATCGGCGATCCACATCCAGCGGTTGTAGGCGTTTACGAACCGGGTCCGCGGCTGGTCGAGAAAGCCGTCGCGGTCGGCGTCGTGTCCTTTCCGTGCGGTAGAGCCGTGCAGGAATATGCCGGTGGAGAGTTTGTCGTTCAATTGTATGGCCGATGTCATATTCGCCTCTACCCTCGAGGACTCGTCGCCGTAGAGGTTTACAAAGAGGGTCTCGGGGTTGTCGGGCTTTTTGAATTCGAGATTGATCTGGCCCGAGACCGATTCGTAACCGTTCACCACGGAGGAAGCGCCTTTGGAAATCTGTATCGATTCCAGCCATGGCCCGGGGGTATAACTCCAGCCGTAGGTTGCGGCAAGGCCCCGCATGGTCGGTATGTTCTCGTCCATCATCTGGGTATAAATACCGGAGAGGCCGAGCAGCTGTACCTGCTTGGCCCCGGAGACTGCATCGGTGAATCCGACCGTGACCGTCGCACTGTTCTCGAAACTTTCCGACAGGTTACAGCAGGCCATTTTCAGAAGGCCCGCACCCGTAATGGTTTCGATTTTTTGTGTGGACAGCCGCGGAAAGGTTGTGCCGCTGCGGCGCCGGCTAATGACGACTCCCTCTATCTCTTCGGGCTCCAGTTCGAAATCCACCTCGAAGGTTTCATATCCGGCGATATCTATGGTGCAGCTTCGGTAGCCGAGGTATGATGCGGCCAGACGGGTCGAGCCCGTTTTCGATAGTGGGATCACGAATCGTCCCTGCCCGTCGGTGAGAACCCCCTCGCTCGTCCCCTCCCAGATAACCGCGGCCCCTTCCAGGTCGACCCTTCCCCCGCTGTCCACGCCCGTAACGCGGCCGGTCACCTCCTGTCCCCGGGCGGAAAAGACAGAGAAGAAAACCAGCACGATCGACAATGTATATTTACGTGTCATTCCGAAGCTCATGGTATAGGGCAAAGTTACCCTTATTTAGCATAGGTTGTTTCGCAGGCCGGGCCAGCCGGCGGCAAATTAAGTATATAAACCTACGAACAAGTAAAGCTGCAAAATCTTTGCAGCTTTACTTGTGTTGTAAATATTATCCAACTAAAGGTCTTCCACATTCTCGTCGATCACGGCCTTGAAAAGGTCGATATCGCCGCAGCAGGAGTTGAAGATATAGGTCTTGGCTTCGCTGACCTTTCCCTGGGCCAGCTTCGCATAGATTTCAGCGGAGACCCGGTACATGTCCGCACTTGCGGCCTGCCTCATCAAAAGGTGGGAAATAATGATGTGGCCGGCCATTTCCACCATCCTGCGGGCATGGAAATCGATCTGCTCGCCGTCCGCGCCGTCGGTAACCCGTGCCACACACTTCTCATAATCCTCGCGCATGGAGACAAGCTGTTTGAATACCGTTTCCATATCGCTCGGGTACTGCGCCTCGGCCTCGTACTGCTTGATCCTGGCCAGGTAGGTTCCGGTTGTCACGTGGCGGATGGCCGCCACCACCTGCAGCTGTGAGGTGCCCTCGTAAATATTGGTAATACGCGCGTCGCGGTAATACCTTTCGACCGGGTAATCTTTCATATAACCCGAGCCGCCCAATACCTGGATGGCATCGTAGGCCTCCTGGTTGGCATATTCGGTTGCAAATAACTTCAGAAGGGGGGTGAAAGCGTCGGCCAGCTTGGAGTACTCCTTCATCTCGGCCCGCTCCTCGGGTTCGAGCTTGCGGTCGTGGCTCCAATGAATGTAGTCCTTATATATCTCCACGAACCTCGTAGTCTCGTAGAGCAGGGCGCGCGATCCCTGCAATTTGGCCTTCATGTTGCTCAGTATCTCATAAACCGCCGGGAATTCGATAATGGGTTTACCGAACTGCTGGCGTTCATGGGCATATTTGAGAGCTTCGCGGTAGGAGGCTTCACTGATCCCCACGGCCTGGGCGCTTACCCCGAGGCGGGCGGCGTTCATCAGCGACATCACATATTTGATAAGGCCCATTTTGCGGTCGCCCACCAGCTCTGCCGGGGCATTCGTGAATACCAGTTCGCAGGTGGGGGAGCCTTTGATTCCCAGTTTGTTCTCTATACGGCGTACTTTCGTGGCGCCGCTCCTTTTATCATAGACGAACATCGAGAGGCCGCGGGCATCTTTTGTTCCCTCTTCCGAGCGGGCCAGAACGAGCGAAATTTCGCCGTCGCCGTTGGTGATAAACCTTTTAACCCCGTTCAGGAGCCAGGTCTGTTTTTGCTCGTCCCAGTGGGCTTTGAGCTTTACGGCCTGCAGGTCGCTCCCGGCGTCGGGCTCCGTAAGGTCCATGGCGCAGGTCTCGCCCGCCGAGACGCGGGGCAGGTATTTGGCCTTGATCTCTTCCGAGGCGAATTCATTGAGGGTCTCCGCGCAATCCTGTAAGCCCCATATATTTTCGAACCCGGCGTCGCCACGAGATACCATTTCGTTGGTCATCACGAAACATATGAGCGGGAAGTTGAGTCCGTCGAACCTGCGGGGTAGGGTGATCCCCGAAAGGCCCGCCTTTACCAGTGCATCGAGATTGCGCTGTGTCCCGGGAGCATAAACCACCCGGTCGTCCACCACCGTGGGGCCGGTATGGTCGACTTCTTCGGCATTTACGGCCAGTACATCGGCGCAAACTTCGCCCGTGATTTCCATCACGCGGCGGTAGCTGTCCATGGCGTCCTCGAAATCGGCCGGAGCGTAATCGTACTGGTCTTTGTCTTGGTAACCTTTCTCTTTGAGCTCCACCATCTTTTTCATCAACGGATGGTCGAGGTGGAACCGGAGGTCTTTATTATCTAAAAAAAAGTTTGCCATTTTGTCTGATTTTCGTGTGTGGGATTCCCCGGGATCATTCTTCCCGTAGGATGTTTACATTATGGGTTTTCAATATGTTAACGATTTGGCCGTCCGTCCCTGCAGGCAGCTCCTTTTTCGGGATGGCCACGTCGTATTGTGCACCGTACGGGTAGATGAACAGATGACTGTCGCTCTCCCCGGCCTGGATGATGGAGGGCCATGGATACTTGTATTCCTGTGAGTTTACAAGGGTAACGCCGCTTGCGTCTAAAATAAGTTTTTGCTCTCCGAGCAGCCACCTTTTATGGAACGATTCGAAGCTGCCATGTATCCGGTTTTCCGCAAATTTACGCCTCAATCCCCCCAGTAACAGAAGAATACAGCCACCCAGGAATGCAAGGATAACAGCGAGCATCTCCAGGTAAAGACCTATGTTCACCGTGAGTTCGTCCAGCGACGAAGGCATTTTAAATGGAACGACCACGAACCAGAATATCGCCCCGGCAACCAGTGCCAGAGGAAGTATAAGGCGCCGACGGGACGATTTTTTATCCGTCCTTCCCCTGAATATCCTGGCGGCGATAAGGTCTTCCTTTGTGACCTCGAAGGTTAGTTCCATTATTACTTGCTGTTCTGCCGGTAATACTTTATCATCTTCGGGAGAACATCACCCACATCGCCCGTAATAGCGTAGTCCGCGATCTTGTTGATCGGGGCTTCGGGATCGGTATTAATGGATATTATCATAGAAGACTGATCCATCCCGGCCGTATGTTGTATCTGCCCGGATATACCGCAGGCTATATAGAGTTTCGGGCGGACGGTAACCCCCGTCTGGCCGATCTGGCGTGCATGGTCGGCAAATCCGGCATCGACCGCGGCGCGCGATGCGCCGACCTCTGCGCCAAGAATCTCGGCAAGTTCGAAAAGCAATTTGAAATTCTCTTTCGAACCGACTCCGTAACCACCCGATACGATCACCGGTGCCCCTTTGACATTGATCTTGCGCTCTTCCATATGGCGCTCGATTATCTTCACGGCCAGATCCGTATCGTTGAGGTATTGCTTGTAATCTATATTCCTGACTTCTCCCGCGCCCGGAGAGGCCGCTTTCTCTTTTTTCATCACACCCTCGCGTACGGTCGCCATCTGCGGGCGGCAGTCGGGATTGATGATCGTGGCGATGATATTGCCGCCGAATGCGGGACGTATCTGGTAGAGGAGGTCTTTATACTGCTTCCCTGTTTTGTTGTCCGTGTGTTCGCCGATAACAAGGCTGGTGCAGTCGGCGGTAAGGCCGCTGTGAAGGGCGGAAGAGACCCTCGGGCCGAGGTCGCGTCCGACTACGGTCGCCCCCATCAGGGCTATTTGCGGCTTTTCCTGCCCGAAGAGCCCGCATAGGATCGCCGAGTGCGGCAGGGTGCGGTAGGGGTCGAGCTCCGGGCCGTCGGCGATCCAGACGGTGTCCGCACCGTACTCGGCAAGTTCTTTTTCTATTCCTGTGAGGTTATGGCCGATAACCACGGCTTCGAGTTGGCACCCGAGAGTATCGGCCAGTTCGCGTCCCTTGGTTAGCAGTTCGAGGCTTACATCCACGGGCCGGCCGTTCTCGAGTTCGCAGTATACCATTAGATTGTTCATCTTCTTTGCAAATTTTCAGGTTTAACCGAGGGTGTGGCTGGCGATAAGCTCCGCCATGAGTTGGTCGATGTCGGCATCGGCGGATGTGAGCCTTTTGGCCTCTTTAGCCTGGAATACTACGTTTTCTATGGCTTTCACTTTGGTCGGTGAACCCGCAAGACCGAGCTGTGCGTCGTCGGCTTCGACATCCGCCACGCTCCACTCACCGATCTTCAGGTAGTCCTTCTCCTGGTACATCCGTGTGTAGTCGGTGTCCATCTCCTGGAGTTCGGTCGGGATCCGGGCATGTTTGTATTTCATCACCCTCTTTGCGTGCTGCGGGCGGCACGGGGCGGCGGAGCCGTTGATGGTAATGACGATGGGCAGCGGCCCGCTGACGACCTCCACCCCGTGGTCGAGGCGCCGTTTTACTACTATCCCGGTATTGTCGTCCTCGAGCGAGAGTATCTCTTCGGCATAGGTCACCTGCGGGATGCCCAACTTCTCTGCCACCTGTGGGCCCACCTGGGCGGTGTCGCCGTCGATAGCCTGGCGGCCGGCTATGATAATGTCGGGCCCTATCTTCAGAAGAGCACGCGAGAGGGCGTAGGATGTAGCGAGGGTATCGGCGCCGGCAAATTTCCTGTCGGTGAGCAGGACCCCTCCGTCCGCGCCGCGGTACATGGCATCCCGGATTATGTCGGCAGCCCTGTGGGGCCCCATCGTGAGCAGGAGCACGGTGCTCCCCGGCCGAGTGTCCTTCAGGATAAGGGCCTGTTCGAGCGCGTTCAGGTCCTCGGGGTTGAAAATCGCGGGAAGTGCCGCGCGGTTTACCGTGCCGTCCGCCTTCATGGCATCCTTACCCACGTTGCGCGTATCGGGTACCTGCTTGGCGAGCACGACGATTTTTAACGGTTTCTTCATTCTAAAGCTCTATTTTGGTTTTAATTGACTTTAAGTTAGGTTATCGGGGCCGCCACGGAAGTGTTTTTGGTGTCGTTTTTTACCTCCGGGCCAAAACAGGTGCAATTTAACGAAATCCGGCCGAAATCACAAGCGGGCAGAAATTGGAAATTATCGGGGTTAGCCAGGATTGTATATCGGAATGTAATGTCCGGGAAGGCATTTAACGATTTTCCCGCATGACGACAATAAAAAAGCCCCGCGGGAATCGCGGGGCTGCCTGTCAGTATTTTGTCTTAATGTCCTGTGCAAACCAATTTACATTATCTCTTAGTATATCATAATGGTTAAGGACGTGACTCGAAACTCTCGACAGGCTATAATAACTATACCACTACAAATTTCCTGCCTCGGCGCGGGCGATCATATCCTTGTTGGCGGTTATGTATATTTCGACACGGCGGTTTTTGGCGCGTCCCTCGGCGGTGGAGTTATCCGCTACCGGTGCATCGTACGCAAGACCTTTGACTGCATCGATCCGTGAGGAGGGAACGCCGTCGCCCAGAAGGAAATTAGCCACTGCCTGGGCACGCTCCTGTGATAGCTTTTCGTTTATTTCACGCGAACCGGTATTGTCGGTGTTGCCGTAAATGGTTACGTCGGTGTCGGGCTCGTTCTTGATTGCATCGGCGAATTTGTCGAGCGATTGGCGCGAAGATGCGCTCAGATCTGACTTGCCGGTCTCGAAGAGAATACCGTCCTTGAAAGTAACCTTGATGGCCTGCAGGCCGTTGTCGTCCTCTACGGTCTCTACATCGGCATCCGGTATAGC
>JAJBVJ010000062.1 GCA_020859875.1 Rikenellaceae bacterium | reverse complement strand
CCGGGTGCACCAGGTTAAGAAGTACTACCATACAAATATCTTTCTGCGCGTCCATCAATATCATCTTCCCGGTCTAGCCTTTAAGGCCGAATCCGCCGTGGAGAGACGAGCTGCTGCCCCGCTTGTCGAAGCCCAGCCCGCGGTAAATCCCCCTCGGCTCGAGCGGGGAGCTGGTAAAGAGCCGCACCGTCCTTTCGGATATTACTCTCCGTCCGCGGAACCGACCCTCGTTAAGTAGCATTTCGCAAAACCGCGCAAGATCCGCGGCGGTGGAAAACAGCCCCGCATTCCCTTCCACATTGTCGTTCACTGCGGCAAGGTCGTCATGGACATACCCCCGCAGCTGACCCCTGTCCATCAGGTAATCGAATTCAGTGGGGATTATCATGTGTGGGACTTTCCAGCGGAGCGGATTATATCCCGTATCGTTCATTCCGAGCTCGGCGAACAGCGCTGCAGTATACTCGTCGAGTCGTTGGCCGGTAATTTCTTCGATTATCTGGCGCAGTATCAGAAAATTAGTGTCTGAATAACTGTATTTCCCCCGCAGGTTCGCACTGTACGACCTTACGATCCGGGCAACCACCAGAGAGTCGACACCGGGATTTATGTAGGTGTTCTCCCCTGCCCTGCGATACCCGTCGACGTATGTCCGCGAAACATAGCCGGGGTCGCCCACCGCCCGGGCACACCGGTAACAATTCTTGTCCACCGGGTAGGGAAACAGCTCTTCATTCAGCTTATTGCTGATATACGGCCCTCCGTCCGCATTGGAAAAGAGGATACTGTAAGCCGGGAAGTAGGGCAGGCCCGAGGTATGGGTCAAAAGCTGGCTTAGGGAGATTCCCGCCACAGGTGTCCCGGAATAATGATCCACGTAATCCCCTACCGTGCGGTTCAGATCGATCCTGTCCTGGTCGTAGAGCCTCATAAGGGCGAAGGTCGTGGCGACCACCTTGGTCAACGAGGCTATATCGTAAAGGTCGTCCGCAGTAACGCTCTCTGTCCCGGTACTATCCCGGAATCCGTAGCACCGCTGGAAAACAATTCCGTCGCGGGTACCCACGGCAATGCTCGCTCCCGGGTAATATCCCGCCTCGAGCCCTTCCAGCATAAGTGCATCGACCCTTTCGAGGATGCTTTCGGGAATCTGCCTGGCCTGCATCGTAGTAGTCAGTGAGAGTAGCGAAAACAAGAGTATGAATTTCCTCATAAGGCAGCTATTTATTAGCGGGTTTTATTTTCAGATCCTGCAGTGCGACAGCGGCCTCCGAATTCCCGTGCGATTCGGAAACGATCCTGAGCGCCTTTACCTTCTCCTCGGGATAGACGACCGCACAGCCGTAATCGAGCTCCGCGGCGTCTGAAAAGGTTTTCCCATCGGCACTCAACTGTACGCGGCCGCGGGGTATATGGTAGCGCGGCATGTAGGATAGTCCGGTAGATACCTCGATGCTTTCGGCCTCCACCGGCTCCGTAAAGGTAAATAAGAACCAATCTCCCTCGACGCATGTTGAAGCCGTCCGGGTATATGTTGTGAAATTGTAATCCTCGATATTTTTGAACGGGAAATTGCGACTCGCTTTCAAGGAGCTGGTGAATTTAACTTCCGGCTGGATGTAGGGCGACTTGGAGAATTCGAGGATAAAATCGGCATCGAAAGGCCCGTTGTTGGTAACGGTAACCGACGCTTTCCCCTCTATATTGTCGGCGGTCACGTACCACCGCATTAGGTGGAGGTCGTTCACGTTCTGGCCGCGGGCCACAAGTGTCTGCGTTTCATTTTCTCCGGAAAAGAACAACTTATTTATTTTGAAATCGACTCCGGCCGTCCGGGCCCTCACATACCATAATCCGGTATCGGCCTGCGAGACGAATTCGTGAAGCGGTATCTCCATCTCCACCTGCTTTTTGGCCGGTACACTTATTCTCGAGACGGATTTTGTGGAAACCGTAGCACTTTTGCGGCCTACTGAAAAAGCGGCGAAGCGGTACTCCCACGGCCGGTCGGTAGTGATCGTTCCACCGAAAAGCTCGGACCGGTAGGTGGGTTCGCTCCCATCCGCCGTATATCTTACGATCCCACCGGGATAAGGTTCTATAAGGGTAATTTTCCCCGACCGGTAATCCACGGCCGGAGGTTCTATCCTGAATTTTACCCCCATTGCCGCAAGCCTGTCGAGATGCCACCCCCGTAAATTGCCGCTGAAATCAACCCAGTCTCGGCTTTCCTCCGGTGTCCAGGCCACCTCGGCCAGCGCGGCCATACGCGGCCAGGTCATGAAATCGAAGTAATCTTCGCCGTAGGGCAGCAGCAGTTCCGAGAAGAAAGTTCCCTCCACACCCACGACATTCTCTATCTGGACGCTGTCGAAGCCGCTCCGCTTCAGGCCGAATTTATACAGCCTCTCGGCGGGTACCACCCCGGCCCAGGTCTGCCCCAACTCTTCGGGTGCCTGTTTCATATCTATATAAAAATACTGGCCGGGCATAACGACGGTCTTATATCCCTCTTCCGTGGCTTTTTTGGCGGTCTCCAAATTGCTCCATGCCGACACTACGGCATCCCGGGCAAGACTGTCACGCTTTATAGTCTCGTCCCACACGAACGGTATCTTTCCCGCCCGGCGAACAATCCCGCTCACCCTGTCTATAAAGTGGTCTTCCAGTTGTGCGGCCTCCTTATACCCCTCTTTCTTCATGAGCTCCTTGCATTTTTTGCAGGTGTTCCACTGGCCGTACCACACCTCGTCACCGCCGATGTGAAAGTATTTCGACGGAAATATCGCGGCCACTTCCTCGATTATCTTCCCGAGCATCACATAGTTCTCCTCCCGGGCCGCACACCATACGTTACGGCGGTCGTCGCCCGCCGTGATCGTGGTACTGTAATGGTAATCGCACAATATCTCGGGATGAACCTTCGCCGCGGCACGGCTGTGTCCCGGGAGGTCGATCTCGGGGATGATCTCTATATTTCGGCTTGCGGCATAACGGACTATCCGGGAGAGCTCCGCTTTAGTGTAGTATCCGCCGTACTTTTCATCCCATTTCCCGTATATGGGTTTTACCGGCGAGTCGCCGCCACGAAAACCGCCCGCCTCCGCCAGATCGGGATAGCTTTCGAGAAGGATACGCCACCCCTCGTCGTCGGTGAGGTGGAAGTGGAGTTTGTTGAGTTTATGAGCGGCCATAAGGTCGATAAACCGCATCACCTCTTCCTTCGGCTGGAATGTCCGGGCCACATCGAGCATCATACCCCTGTATTCGAAACAGGGGTGGTCTTCTATGACCTGTACCGGAAGATGATATTCGTCCTGCACCTCTATGCCGCGGTAAATCGACGGGGGAAGCAGTTGGAAAAATGTCTGGATCCCGTAAAAAAGCCCTCCGCGGCATCCCGCCTCGATACTGATCGTATCCGGCGAAATCTCTATCCGGTAGCCCTCTTTTTGTTTGACCCGGTCGGATAGTTTTAGCTCGATGGTATTGAATTTTTCGGGCAGGGGCATGCGCCAACGTTCGGGATAGGCGCGGCGAACCGTGGAACGCACCGCCCAAATCAAATCCCAATCCACATCCTCTCCGGCTATTACGCCGGTTCCGTCCGATACGGTGAAATACCCCTCGCCAAAAACCTGTGATATGGGTTTGGGTACAATCCGGGGGTAATTCAAAGGAGGTTCCGTCTCGAAATAAAATCCGTAAAGGTTATACGACATAAGCATCGCCATCATAACCGGTACGGAAATTTTAAATCTACTCATCGTATATCAGATATGGCTTACGCTGCCGTTTAAACATCTCCACATCGCCCGCCCATACGGCTTTTATCTCTGCGGCCGTACTTCCGCCTATTATCATCCGGCGAACGTAATCCACTCCGGTAAGCCGCTCGAATGCATTGTTGAAGAATTTTTCACTGCGTCCAAGGGCATTGTAGGCATCGATGATGTATGAAAGGTCTATGCCACAAGCTATTACCACACTGTCGGAAGGGGCGGTTCGCAGGTCGACTCCGTAACATACCCTCCCGTTCAACAGCGGATCCTTAGCCCCTTCGCGGGGCCGGGGTGTAAACTCGAAATCATAACCCTTCATATCGGGATGGCCGTAAACCTGGAACGGAAAGTCTGTCCCGCGACCGAGACTTACGGGTGTGGCCTCGAAAAAGCATATCGAAGGGTACAGGTATACCGACCGCATATTGGGCAGGTTGGGAGAGGGTTTTACCGGCAGTTCATAATATGAGGAACGGGTATAGTCGGCGCACGGGATCACCGTCAGATCGCATTGAAGGCCGTCGGCGAGCCATCCCTCCCCGTTTATCATCCGGGCCAGTTCGCCCAGTGTCATCCCGTGCACCACCGGTATCGGATGCATTCCAATGAACGAGCGGTGTTTGGGGTCGAGTATCGGCCCGTCGACATACATGCCGTTGGGATTGGGCCGATCCAGAACGATCAACGGCACCCCCGCCTCGGCACAACTCTCCATAAGATAGTGCATCGACGAAAGATATGTATAGAATCGCAGTCCAACGTCCTGGATGTCGAACACCATAACATCGGTCCCTGCAATCTCCTTCGGATCGGGTTTGCGTGTAGAGCCGTAGGCCGATATTACATTAATGCCAGTTGTAGGGTCTATATAACTTTTAACATGCTCACCGGCGTCGGCATCCCCTCTGAAACCGTGCTCCGGGGCGAATACCACGGTAACGTTCACCCCGCTCGCCAGCAGTGTGTCCACAAGGTGGATTTTGCCGACAAGTGCCGTATGGTTGCACATAATTCCCACCTTTTTACCCTCCAGCAAAGGAAGGTAGCTTTCCGTCGTAACGGCCCCAGGAACCGGGTGGTGGGCGACTATCGGAACCACCTCCCGGTGCGGAATATCGACCGCCCCGTTTTCAGGGGCCGACCGCTGTCCTATGGTGGTACCGGCATAGAACAGCGCAATTATGGCGACAATGACAGCCAGCAGGCTTATTATTCTCTTATTTATCATTTCCAATATATCGGTGGAACGGGTATATAATCATACAAAGGTAGCAAATTGCGGTGAAACCGCCGTAGCCCCTCCGGTCTTATGGATATAACGTACGGCAACGGGAAATTATATATCAGGAATAAAAAAGGAGGCGGAAATCCGCCTCCTCTAATACTGTTTCCGGCAATTTAGAACAACGAATAAGCCACCGTAAGACCCGCCATAACTATCGATACCATGCTCATCAGTTTGATAAGTATGTTGAGCGACGGGCCCGAGGTATCTTTGAACGGGTCGCCCACGGTATCTCCCACTATGGTAGCCTTATGGTTGTCCGACCCCTTACCGCCGTGGTTCCCTTCTTCGATATATTTTTTCGCGTTATCCCAGGCGCCACCGGAGTTGGCCATAAATATCGCCAGGACGAATCCGGCACCCAGGCCGCCCACAAGTAAGCCCATAACCCCCGAAACCCCGAATATGAGGCCCGTTAGCACCGGAGCCAGTATGGCCAGCACCGAGGGAAGGAGCATTTCGCGCTGGGCGCCTTTGGTGGATATCTCCACACACCGAGCGTAATCCGGGGTCGCATCTCCCGTTAGTATTCCTTTTATCTCACGGAACTGACGGCGTACCTCGTTTACCATACTTTGCGCCGCACGACCCACCGCATTCATGGTAAGACCGCAGAACAGGAAGGCCATCATAGCCCCGATGAATACCCCCACGAGCACTTTCGGGTTCATAAGTGTCACCTGGTAATAGTCCATAAAATCGAGTATGCCGGCTTCGGACGCGATTTTTGTAGCGCCGTCCGAAAGGACCAATTCCTTGCCGCCGAGGGCTATCTTTATCTCCTCGATATAGGATGCCAGCAAGGCGAGGGCGGTGAGAGCAGCCGAGCCGATGGCAAAACCTTTACCCGTGGCGGCAGTGGTATTCCCCAGGGCGTCCAGAGCGTCGGTGCGTTTGCGAACTTCCGGGTCGAGGCCTGCCATTTCGGCATTTCCCCCGGCATTGTCCGCAATAGGGCCGTAAGCGTCCGTGGCCAGCGTAATGCCGAGCGTAGAGAGCATTCCGACGGCCGCGATCCCGATACCGTAGAGACCCATACTCAGGTTCTCGGCGGTGAGCATACGGGCCACATCGAAATTGATCGCGCACAGGAAAGCCAGAATAATGGCGACCCCGATGGTAAGCACCGGAATTGCCGTGGAGATCATTCCCAATCCTATACCGGAAATTATTACGGTCGCCGGGCCCGTATCGGAACTCTCGGCCACCTTTTTGGTCGGCTTGTACGAATGGGAGGTATAGTACTCAGTAGCCTGGCCGATAATAATTCCGGCCACAAGACCTGTTATCACCGAAAACGATACCCCGAACCAATTATGCACCTGCAGAAGGTAGAGGATGAGTATGGCCGCTCCGGCTATCAGGATCGAACTAACGTTGACCCCGCGGCCCAGCGAGCCCAAAAGCTGTTTCATATTGGCTCCCTCCTTCGTCCTGACAAGGAAGATTCCTATTATCGAAAGAAGTATCCCAACGGCGGCGATAAGCATCGGCGCAAAGACCGCCTTCATCTGCATCTCTTCCCCGCCGGAATAGGCGAAAGCCGCGGCCCCAAGGGCGGCCGTTGCCAATATCGAACCGCAGTAGCTTTCATAAAGGTCGGCACCCATACCGGCGACGTCGCCCACATTGTCCCCCACATTGTCGGCGATGGTAGCCGGATTACGCGGGTCGTCTTCGGGAATACCCGCCTCGACCTTGCCTACCAGGTCGGCACCGACATCGGCAGCCTTTGTGTATATTCCGCCCCCTACCCTTGCAAACAGGGCCTGTGTGGAAGCGCCCATACCGAAGGTTAGCATCGTAGTGGTGATGACCACCAGTTTCTGTGTTCCCGACACATCTACGAACAGATCGAGGATTATATACCATAGTGAAATATCGAGAAGCCCGAGCCCGACCACAACAAGTCCCATCACGGCGCCGCTACGGAAAGCCACTTTGAGGCCTTTATCCAGGGACTTTGAAGCTGCGAACGCCGTACGGGCCGAGGCGAAGGTTGCGGTTTTCATCCCGAAATAGCCCGCGAGGCCGGAGAAGAACCCTCCGGTTATAAAGGCGAAAGGCACCCACGGGTTCTGCACCCCCAGGCCGTAGGCCAGGAAAGCGAAAAAAGCGGCAAGAACCGCAAAGACGATCACGACCACTTTATACTGCTGCCTGAGATAAGCCATGGCGCCCTGACGCACATGCAAAGCGATCTGTTGCATACGCTGGGTTCCTTCGCTTTCGGCTTTCATCTTTTTGTAGAAATACCATGCGAATGCAAGTGCCACTACCGAGGCCAGGGGCACAAGCCAGAAAATAGGATGAATTTCAGCCATAATAGATCGAAGTTAAAAGGTTGGTTATCTTATTCGTAGTTTTCAGCCGCTTCACGCCGAATATCAGGGCGGGCACAAAACTCTGCAAAGATATTATATAAATTAAATTTAGCTAATTTTGGCCTTTCCAATAAAGCGCCCATGAAAAAAACACCTAACGATGAGCTCGGCAGACTTACTGCGGAAGAATTCGCCCTTGCGCGGAAGATTCCGGTCGCCGTAATTCTCGACGGCATCCGAAGCCTTAATAATGTGGGTTCGGTCTTCAGGACATGCGACGCTTTCGCCGTCGAAAAGCTCTATCTGTGCGGAATCACCGCCACCCCGCCCGACCGGGAGATACATAAAACCGCACTGGGGGCGGAAAATACCGTCCCGTGGGAATATTACCGTTCCGCCCCCGAAGCTATCGGGCATCTCCGGGACGAAGGTTATAATATCGTCGCTGTCGAACAGGCGGAAGGGTCGGTGCCGCTGCAAGGGTTCGAATGCCCCGAAGGGGGGAAATTCGCTCTTATTTTCGGCAATGAGGTATTCGGGGTATCGGACGGGTGTATGGCTCTTTGCGACGGTGCGGTGGAAATTCCACAGGCGGGAACCAAACACTCCCTTAATATTGCGGTTGCGGCAGGGATCGTCCTCTGGCATTTTTTCCGGTCGATCCATATCGACGGTTAGGGATAGTAGTGGCCGTTTGGAACATTATTTGGTTTTCTTTAAAAACTCCCTACCTTTAGCGCCGTCAACTTTTGTCAAGAATAAATAACCGGCTATGTCCACACAAACTTCAGACCTGCGTCCCGTAACGACTTACCGTCTCTACGAGATGAAGCAGAACGGGGAAAAGATAGCGATGCTCACCGCATACGATTACTCGACCGCCCGCATCCTCGATGCCGCCGGGATCGATGTGATCCTCGTTGGCGACTCGGCCGCCAATGTCGTTGCGGGTTACGAAACGACGGTGCCCATCACCCTCGATAATATGATCTACCACGCCAAATCCGTCACCCGCGCGGTGAAACGGGCCCTCGTGGTGGTCGATCTTCCCTTCGGAACCTATCAGGGCAACTCAAAAGAGGCTCTTGCATCGGCCATCCGTATCATGAAGGAGACCGAAGCCGATGCGGTAAAACTCGAGGGGGGACAGGAGATACTCGAATCGGTCAACCGCATACTCAGCGCCGGGATCCCCGTTATGGGCCACCTCGGGCTTACCCCGCAGTCCATCCATAAATTCGGCACCTAT
>JAJBVJ010000277.1 GCA_020859875.1 Rikenellaceae bacterium | reverse complement strand
GTTATTATCCTCATGGCACTGGGCGCGCTTCTCCATTTGAGTGCCTCGGCACAGAGTGGGTTTAAAACTCCCCCGCTGAAGAACGACATCGACTCGGTATCTTTTTTTGTCGGGATGGATATAGGTCAATCCATTATGAGAATGGCCGACAACTTAGATATCGACCTGCTGGCTCAAGGAATGAAGGAATATTTCTCCCGGCCGGACGAAGATTACCATGCCGCCTGTACGGAATACCTTCGTGAATATTTCAACGTCAGGATGCCGGCTCAAAGGCTCGCCGAGGCGGAGGCGTTCCTAGATAACATAGCCGCACAGCCCAATATATGCCGTACGGAATCCGGTTTGCTGTATGAGATCATAGAGCAGGGTGATATGAATTACCGGGTCGTCGAAGATGACGACAGCGTGGAGGTTACCTATGTAGGTACTCTGGCTAACGGAAAGGAATTCGATCGCAACGACGAGGGAACCGTTTTCGGGGTAAACAGGGTTATCCGAGGATTCGGTGAAGGGGTGAGACTCGTCGGCAAAGGCGGAAGAATAAAACTCTATATACATCCCGAACTGGGTTACGGAGCCCAGGGCCAGTATGTGGGGGATATACCGGGTAATGCAGTTCTGATCTTCGATGTGACAGTATTGGATGCACCCCAGGTGTATTAAGGTCTGAAAATCAGGAGCAACTGCAGCGGCTTCTGCATTCTTCCGGCCCGACTATTTCGAGAGTCGGGTGGGTTATGCCGTATTGTGAAAGGATACATTTGACATTATTCCGCACGTCGGCGGAACTGGTGATATCCGCAACCGTGATGTGGGCCGTAAGAGCGGTTTCGGTGGTGCTCAGGGGCCAAATATGGATATGGTGGATATCGGTTATCCGTTTGTCGGCAGCAAGTATTGCCCGGCGCACCTGCCCGGGGTCTATACCCGAAGGAACGCCGTCGAGCGACAGCCGGATGCTTTCACGGAGCAGGTTCCATGTCGAAAAGAATATAACCACGGCGATGACGATCCCCAGGATCGGGTCGAGCGGATACCAACCGGTGAAACTGATAATTATCCCTGAAGCGAGAACCCCTACCGATACGAGCGTATCGGCAGCCATGTGGAGGTAGGCCCCTTTCACATTCAGGTCGGTTTCCTTGTGCCTTAGAAACAGCCATGCCGTGAAACCGTTTATCAGGATTCCGGCCCCGGCAACCCAGGCTACGGCACCGCCCGCCACCGGCTCGGGCGAGATAAGTTTCTGGATGCTTTCATAAATAATGAAACCGACCGCCACCAGAAGTATACAAGCATTCGCAAGCGATACGATGACCGTACTCTTTTTGCGGCCATAAGTGTATTTTTCGCTCGGCTTTTGACGTGCAAGGCGGAAGGCGAACATGGCGAGCGCGAGACTCACCACGTCGCTCAGGTTATGACCTGCATCCGACATCAAGGCCACCGAACCTAAAATCCATCCCGCACAGAATTCTATCCCTACAAATAGCAGATTGAGGGCGATGCCGAGGGTAAAAGCCCGGTTGAGATATTTGCCGGCCGGTACGGAGTGTATGTTTCCGTGCGAATGGTTTTTATTATTTCCTTTTTTCCCGCCCATATATCGATAAAAATAGCGATTCTCCACCAATTATTCTGCCGGGTTGTCGAAGCGGAAAAATTTTTATTAAATTTGCAACCCGCACCGACTGGAGAGATGGCAGAGCGGTCGATTGTGGCGGTCTCGAAAACCGTTGTACCTCCGGGTACCGGGGGTTCGAATCCCCCTCTC
Organism: Rikenellaceae bacterium; assembly: GCA_020859875.1. Lineage (GTDB taxonomy): Bacteria > Bacteroidota > Bacteroidia > Bacteroidales > Rikenellaceae > WRDF01. Next base: position 6,936 of record JAJBVJ010000277.1, on the reverse strand, counting down.
TCCGCAAAGAGCGAAAGCAAAATCAAGAAAAACACCGTAAATCAAACGATTACGGTGTTTTTTGTTTTCGGGCGGAGTGCAAAAAAGGGCGGTTTTGGGCAATTAAAACATGCAAAATCGCTAACATAATTAGAGAGGCAAAATTGTTAGCGATTTGGTTCTTTTGCGCTGATTAGCTGCATTTTGCATAGTTCGGTTCTCGTCTGAAGTTCATACTTTTGAATCAATAATTAAAAGTTAAAAAAGTATGAAACGAACGACCTTTAAAATCTGTTTTTACATCCAGAAATCACGTGTCGCAAAAGACGGCCAAGTGCCTATTCTTTTGCGTGTTACAATCAACGGACTGCGGGCCGTTGTGTCCGTGAATCTCAAAGTCCACCCCGATAACTGGAACGCTGTCGCCGGGCGGTCGATCGCTAACACCCGGATGGACAACGAACTCAATGCCCGGCTCGATACTATCCGGTTCCGCCTGATGCAGCTATACCGGGAGATGGAACTCGACGGGGAATCCATATCCGCGCAGCGGGTCATAGACAAATATCTCGGTCGGAATGATAAACCCGCCATTATGCTGTTGGATGTATTCCGCGAGCATAACGACCGATGCCATAAGTTAGCGGGCAACGGGATGTCCCCAGCAACCGTCGAGCGTTACGAAACCTCCTACAAGCACACAGCATCGTTCATAGAGGATACCTATAATAAAAAGGATATTCCGATTGCCGACGTCGATCACAAGTTTATAACGGACTATGAGTTTTGGCTACGGACTGAACGCAAGTGCAATCACAATTCAGCGACCAAATACCTCAAGAATTTCAAGAAGATTATCCGCATAGCGCTTGCTAACGACTATATAAGCAAAGACCCGTTTATCAATATCCGGTTCAAGTTGGAGCAGGTGGAGCGGGATTTTCTCGAAGACCATGAAATTAAGGCGATGATAGAAAAACCGATTACCATTCCCCGACTGGCACAAGTGAGGGATGTATTTGTGTTTTCGATTTTCACCGGATTGGCGTTCTCGGATCTTAAAGGGCTGAAGCCGGAACACCTTGTGCGAGATAACAATGGGGATATGTGGATTCGCAAGGCTCGTCAGAAGACCCGCAATATGTGTAATATCCCCCTTCTCGACCCCGCCCGTGAAATATTGGAGCGTTATAAAGACCATCCCGAATGCACTACTAAAGGCGTACTACTGCCGATGCTCTGCAACCAAAAGTATAACTCTTACCTCAAGGAGTTGGCCGTGATATGCGGTATCAATAAGGAAATTTCGACGCATACCGGGCGACACTCTTTCGCCACATCGGTCGCACTGGCTAACGGTGTTTCGATTGAGAACGTGGCGAAGATGCTTGGGCATTCCGACACAAAGATGACCCGTCATTACGCCCGTGTTCTCGATAAGAGCATCAAGCGGGATATGATGCTGGTTAATGGGAAATTCGCCAGCCAATATTCCGCTGAGAATAAAAGGCAGGCTAATGCCTAATGGACGGGATCGACTATGAAAACTACGAAAATAACTATCAGCGAAAGCGGGCAGGTGATGATACCACAAACGGTGTCTATGCGTTCATTTGAGGTGGCTGAACTGTTCGGTGTGTATGAGCAGAAGATAAACGCCAATGTTAAAGCCATTATTAAATCAGGTGCCATAAGCCCTGATATTTCGGGAACTGTAATGGTCAGCGGCGGGGTGATACTACCGCTCGACCTCGGACTGGATATGATAACGGCGGTTGCTTTCCGGCATAATTCCTACCGGGCGGAGCAGTACCGAAAATGGGTACTCCAAAAGATTTCAGCTACGACCAACAAACAACCGGCACGGGTATATATTCGCCTGCCGATTGAAGCCTCGCCCTCCTGACGCATCCCGGACTTTTTAAAAAGCCATAGCCTATTAGGGCTTTTTCCGAGCCGCATCACTTCGTGACGCTGAAAAAGCCCCAATAGGCCAAAGGGATAAACCCCTCTGGACACCCCCTCTTGCGGTCGTATCGACCGCCCGGCTTGCCATCGTCGAGCCGGTTTTACTAACCATAAAATTTATAGAAATGGGATATGCAGTTCTCCATTTAGATAAGTCGCCCGGAGGCGAGGCGGCGATGACCGACCATATCGAGCGTAAAGTTATACACTCCAATGTCGATTCTTCTCGAACATATTTGAACCAAGAACTAATAGATCATCCGGATGAAGTGGCCGACCGTACGGAAGCTATACAACACCGTCTCGATACGGCAAATCTGGAACGCAAAATAGGTAAGAATCAAGTGCAGGTTATCCGTGTAATGCTAACGGGCAGCCATGAAGATATGCTTCGCATCCAGTCCGAAGGTAGGCTTGATGAATGGTGCGCGGATAACCTTAACTGGCTCCGAAAAACATACGGTACTGATAATGTTGTGGCCGCAACCCTGCATCAGGATGAGGCGACACCGCATATACACGCTTCCGTCGTTCCTATCGTTACCGGTGAAAGAAGAAAGACCCGGACGAAGAAACAGGATGATAAGGCTGAACATGATAGCGGCAAGAAGAAATACCGCAAGAAAGACCCTAACCGCCCACGCCTGTGCGTAGATGATGTGATGGCGAGGGATAAGCTGGTCGAATACCAGGATACCTATGCCGAGGCTATGGCTAAGTACGGTTTGGAACGAGGTGTGAGAGGCTCGGATGCCCGGCATATTACCACGCAGGAGTTCTACCGCAATGCCATCGCAAAGAAAGGCAACTTGCAGGAGAATATCGAAGAACTGCTGAAAGTAGAGGAAATGAAGCGGCAGACGGTCGAACAACTCAAAGAGCAGGAGCAGGAAGCCACCGCCCGTTACTGGCAGGCCGATACCCTCAAACAGCAAAAAGAATCCGAATTAAGCCAGACGGAAAAAGAATTAAAGGAAGTCAAAGGCCAACTGAAAACGGAAAAATTCAGAAGTTCCGCCGCCGATGCCGGTTCCGCTATCATGGACGGCATAAGTTCGGCGCTCGGTACATCCAAAGTCAAACGCCAGCAGCAGGAGATAGATAATCTGAAATCGGAGAACCAGAACCAACAGCAAAAGATAACAGTCCTGAATCAGACTATAAACCGGGAACGCAAGGAGCATGAAAAAGTGAGCGGCGAACTCAAATCAGAACTGAATAAGATTCACGAATGGCTGCCCGACACTCCCAACCTGATTAAATGGGGCGAACATTGTAAAAGCATCGGATTTTCGGATAAGCAAGCCAAAGACCTCGTTAATAAGAAGACTATATTATTCACGGGAGAATTATACTCCAATGAGCATTACCAACGGTTTAAAGCGGATGATGTGGTGGTAAGGCTCGAAAAAGACCCGACTCAAGGGTTTCTTAAGCTACTTATAGACAAAACCAATATTATCCAATGGTTCCGGCAAAAGTATAAAGAGTTTCAAGAGAAAAGAGGAATTAAAATACCTGAAAAGAATCGACAACAGGGACAAGGCATGAAACCATAAACAATCGCCAAAATGGAAGTAGCTTCGCTGTTACGAGGTGATTTTCTTACGACGCACTTCAAACCCTCCGGTACCCATAAGCCTTACCGCTCACTCCGTGTGCCGGGAGGCACTCATTCCCCGTTGTACGCAAAGATAATGTCAGTGAAGATAAACAGGCAAGAGCAAGCCGCCACTTAAAGTGGCGGTGCCTTTCGGCACCCTTGCCTGTTTACTTCACCGACTATTGCGAGTCCGCTACCAACAGAGAATGGAACGATGTGGAAATAGAGCCGGATACCAGCGGGGCGAAATAAATACCCGGCAGGCCTGTAACCCTGCCGGGTATTTAATCGGTCGTTCTTGCTTTAATGCGGTATTCTTACTCCGCCGTAACCCCGCCCCGGTCGTTGTCGGTGGTGTTCCACGGGGTAATTTCGCCAGTTGCCGTAACCCCGGTGCGGCTGAGGGTAACTGCGTAGGTATATTCGTTACCGGCCGCGAAGTCGGTACCGGCGGCCATATTCCATACGAACGGTTCCGCCTCGCCCTGCGGGTCGATAATAAACTCTACCGAGTATTGCCCGTCGGTTGTTGTTGCCGCCGAAGGGAGGATAATCGCGTCGTAGGAAGCCGCATAGCCCGATAACGCCGTAAGCTCGCGGGGTGTTATCTCTGCCGGGGTTCCCGGAGTGTCGAGCGATCCGGTCGAGAGGTTGAACGTGGTTTCGGTACTCATCCCTTTTATCGTCACGGTCATTCCCGTAAGGTCGCCAGCCGAAAGGCCGTCCCCGGCGATAACGTTCATTACCAGCTTAGAGAGCTGGTGCTCGAATGTGAGCGTAACAGGGTTGTCCGCTTTGGTTACATCCGTGGCGTTAACGGAGTAAAGCAGGTCGAATGTCGGCTGGTTGTTCTGGGCGCCGATTACTACCTGAATGGGGGTACCGAGCGTTGCGCCCGTTGCATACGGATAGTAGGCGATAAAGTCCACCGAGCCGGATTGCGGGTAGTAAATCTCGTCACCGCTGACGGCCCCGAAAGCACCGGTGGCGGCGTTCGTCACTTCGTACTGTTTATTTTCGGCCAGGGCCGTACTGCCCTGTACCATAAAGATACCGACAGCATCGTTCGCCTCCCAGTCCGACCCGGCAGCACGTGAATCGACCTTAGGTAGCGCGGCTATCCCGGCGGTGAACCGTACCGGGTTATTCTTCTCTCTCTCGTTGATGTCATCGTTTACGCTGCACGAGGCCAGAGCCGTCACGGCCAGCACTCCGGCGGCCGCAAAAAATTTAAAATTGTTCTTTTTCATAATTTGTTTTTTGGAAATTATAGTTTGTTTATCTGTTTTAGTCTTCCGTACTTTATTTCTGTCATCCCGAACGGGCAAAGCGACGAGGGATATTTTTGTCATCCCGAACGGGCGAAGCCCGGAGGGATCTACCATATATTTCTCATTTTATTTCTTTCCAGCGGTAGATCCTTCGCTTTGCTCAGGATGACATTTATTTTCGACCGCTTCGCGGTAAATATTCCCGGACGGTTGTCCGCTACTGCGGTCGCTGTACGCTTCACTCCGTTACGCTCCCTGCTCCCTGCGCTGCAAACAACCGGGTTGCTCAAAGCGAATGAACCGACGCTCGCAGCAGGAGCAGAGCCATGCCGCAGGCATGAGCTATGCCCTGCGCGGAGGAGGACGCCCTCCGGGCAACTATGGGACGAAAACTACCCGGAAACCGATGAGGTCGGTAGCGAAGTCGGGGTACGCGCCGTTACGGAATGCCGAGCGGCAGTCCTGGGCGAGGTTAATCCAACTGCCGCCGCGCAGCACACGGTTGTCGCCCGAAACTGGGCCAACAGGATCGGTGTCCTCAGCAGGGTCATAGTTGCCATACCAGTCCGAACACCATTCGAAAACATTACCGTGCATATCGTAAAGACCGTAGCCGTTAGGGATTTTTTGTCCCACGGCTTTAGTGCCGTCGGAGGAGTTACCCCAATGCCAGCCGTAATCCCCCAAATCGCTCTCATCGTCACCAAAGTAAAATGCGGTAATAGTTGTAGCTCGGCACGCATATTCCCACTCAGCCTCCGTAGGAAGGCGCCAGGTCATTCCCGTGGTCTGAGTGAGCCACTGCGCATACTCGTAAGCACCGTACCAAGTCACCCAAATCGCAGGGTGGTTCTCATATCCCGAAGCGGGTAACCACTCGCTGCCGTTCCAGTTTACTCCCCAGTCAGACACAGCGCTCCCGTCGAAAACAAGGGCTTCCCCGTCATTCTCGCCCCAACTACAAATCCCGGCATCCATCATTCCCCAAGCGGGATTATAAATGGATTCTCCGCCCGGAACTTTCTTAGCATTCAGAAACGCCGCGTACTCGGTATTGGTAACCGGATATTTACTCATAAAAAAGTCCTCTGTCAGCGTTACCTGATGCTGGGTTTCGTCATTCCAGCGGTTGGGTTCCGCCTGCGGACTGCCCATCAGGAACGTACCCGCTTTCACGCGCCGAGCCAGTATCTCTGCCGCACCGCTGCCGTCGTCGTTGTCGTTCGGCGTCCACGGGGTTATGGTCTGGTTGCCGAAGGTGATACCGTGACGTGTTACCGTCACCTGATATGTGTAATGCTGCCCGGCCTCGAAAGCATCGGTGTCGGGTATAGTCCAGGTGAGCGGTTCGGCCACTCCGGCCACGGTAAAGACCACCGTGCGGCCCGTGTTTGTGCCGGTCTGCGGGATCACAAGCGCCGTAAATGTCGCGTCAGCCGTACTGGAGGGGGTACCCGCTTTTACAGGGCTAAAAGTCTGCATAAGGTCTGTACCCGCCGTCAGCCAACCGTCATTCAAATCGAGCGATGCCGTTACCGGCATCCCCTTAAATTCGACCTCCGTGCGGGCCATAGCCGCAATATCCGTGTCCGCGATACCGTCGCCCGCCGTAAGGTTCAGAGTTACCTTACTCAATACATGGCCGAATTGCAGGTTTACAGCCGTCTTGCTTTTGACCGCCCCGATAGTTTTGGCATACAACACATCGAGGGCGTTCTGCGCCGCATCGTCCGTCTGATCGGCAACGGTGAGGTTGTATATGTAATCCGGGGTTATTTCGCCGGGGCCGGTTCCGATAGTGGCCGTATAAGGATAGTAGGCGATAAAGTCCACACTCCCCGATTGGAGATAATACAGCTTATCGCCATCATCCGGGGTAAGCGAACCCGTGCCCGGATTTACATTGTAAAGGCGGTTATCCGCCGTCGTACCACCCACGGTCAGAATACCGCCGGGAAGAGAACCGGTAGTGCTTACCATAAACATCCCCACCGCATCGCCCGCGGCCCAGCTGTCCCCGCCGTCCGTGGTGCGGGTTCCCGGAGCCGGATTCCCGGCCGTTGAGTTCGAGGTTCCGGCCACCGCTCCCGCTAATTCCGTGTGCCGGGAGGCACC
>JAJBVJ010000221.1 GCA_020859875.1 Rikenellaceae bacterium | reverse complement strand
ATTACGTCCTCAATTCCCCGCAGATAAGCGATATGGAATATGACCGTCTTCTCCGGGAACTCATGGAACTTGAAGAGGCGAACCCCGAATTTTTCGATCCCAATTCCCCTACCCGCAGGGTGGGCAGCGATCTGACATCGGAATTTCAAAGCGTCGGACACCGTTACCCCATGCTGTCATTGTCCAATACATATTCCATAGATGAAATACGCGATTTTATCGACAGGATAGAAAAGGAGGTCGGGCAGGCAACCTACGTATGCGAGCTAAAGTTCGACGGTACGGCCATAAGCCTTACATACCAGGACGGGGCACTGGTGCGGGCGGCTACACGGGGAGATGGGGTTACGGGAGATGATGTGACGGCTAATGTGCGCACAATAAGGAGCATACCGCTCCGACTTAAAGGAACGGATTATCCCTCCTCTTTTGAGATAAGGGGGGAAGTTTTCCTACCGCTGGCGGTCTTTAAAAAGCTCAACGAGGAGAGGGAGGAGGCAGGTGAACAGCTTTTTGCAAATCCTCGAAATGCCGCGGCGGGAACCCTCAAACAGCAGAGTTCCGCCGTTGTCGCTAAAAGAAAGCTGGGCAGTTTCCTGTACGGGCTGGCCGGTGATGATTTGCCATTCGACACCCATTGGGAAAACGTAAAAAAAGCGCGTGAGTGGGGATTCAAGATATCCGACCAAATGGCCCTGTGTACTACGATCGACCAGATCGAGGAGTATATTGCCAGGATTGACCAAATACGCCACACACTTCCCTACGACACCGACGGCGTGGTAATAAAAGTCAATGAATACTCGGTACAGCGGCAGATGGGAACCACCTCGAAGGCGCCCCGCTGGGCCGTGGCCTACAAATTCAAAGCGGAAGAGGCCCTTACGGAGCTCGAAAAGATCACCTTTCAGGTTGGACGGACGGGGGCGGTAACGCCGGTAGCAAACCTCAGGCCGGTTCTTCTTGCCGGCACCACCGTAAAGCGGGCATCGCTCCATAATTCTGACATTATATCCACGATGGACATTCGGGAAAAGGACTGGGTTTACGTCGAAAAAGGAGGGGAGATAATACCCAAAGTAACCGGTGTGGACTTATCCAAACGGCCGGCCGGTAGTGTTCCGTTCGTATATGCGGATATATGTCCTGCTTGCGGTACCGAACTCACCAAAATAGAAGGAGAAGCCCGCCACTATTGCCCCAACCAGAGGGGATGTCCTCCGCAGATCATAGGGCGTATAGAGCACTTTATTGCCCGCCGGGCCATGGACATCGAAGGACTGGGAGAGGAAACCATAACCCTTCTCTACGCTGAGGGGTTGATCGAAGACCCTTCCGACCTTTACCGGCTTCGGGCCGAGCAGCTCTCGCCCCTACCCCGGCTCGGTGAAAAATCTGCCGACAATATTATCACGAGCATCGAAAACTCAAAGCAGGTACCGTTCCACAGGGTGCTATACGCCTTAGGTATCCGCTTTGTCGGAGAAACCACGGCAAAGAATCTGGCCGCCCATTTCGGTTCTCTCGATACTATGCTCGCCGCCGATATCAATGAACTCGAGCAGGCCCAGGAAGTGGGGAGTAAAATCGCGGCCAGTATCCGCGAATACTTTACCGACGGGCGAAATCTGGATATGGTCGCACGGCTCCGGGAGGCTGGGCTTAAATTCCAAGCCGACAAAAAAGAATTCATTTCAGACCAGCTCGATGGTTATTCTTTCGTCATATCGGGAACTTTCCGGAACTATTCGCGTGACGAGCTTAAAGGGCTGATCGAATCCCACGGCGGGAAAAACCTTGCGGCTGTCTCTTCCAATACCGATTTCCTCTTGGCAGGCGACAAAATAGGCCCCGCCAAACTAGCCAAGGCCAAGAAACTGGGCATCGCAATTATAGACGAGGCGGAATTCATAAGAATGATCTCATCGGAAGATACCGCAGAAAGGAGTGCCAATATTTCCACGGATGAAATCGCAACACCGGATGACGTAGTTGAAGATAATTTAACACCACCTGAAAAAGGTACTCCGCAGGCAACTCTGTTCTGATAAATTGGAATATCTTTGCATCAAATTGTACAATTTGTATGAAAAATAACATAACGGGTGTCGGTGTAGCTTTAGTGACGCCCTTTACGGAAAAGGGGGAGATCGACTACGACGGCTTGGCAAGGATTGTAACGGGCGCAGTCGATGCAGGGGTGGACTATCTCGTCGCTCTGGGAACCACCGCCGAAACCCCCACCCTTTCGTGGGAAGAGCGGGACAATATCGTCGCCTATATAAAGAAGGTTAATGCCGGACGTGTCCCCATCGTGGTTGGCCTGGGCGGTTATTCTACCCGGGATGTCATAGACAAGATTAATAAATCCGATTTCGAGGGAATTACGGCCTTGCTGAGCGTTACGCCATACTACAATAAACCGACTCAGGAAGGACTGTTTCGCCATTACGAGGCCATCGCGGCAGAATCACCCGTACCGGTGGTTTTGTATAACGTACCCGGCAGAACGGGGGTAAATCTGAGTGCCGAAACAACCCTGCGAATCGCCGAACAGATTCCCAATATCCTCGGTATAAAAGAGGCTTGCGGACTTATACCTCAGATGTCTCGCATCTTGAAATACCGTCCCGATGGGTTCAAAGTCATATCCGGGGACGACTGCCTTGCCCTTCCGCTGGCGGCAATAGGAGGAGACGGAGTAATTTCCGTCGCCGCGAACGCCTTTCCCGTCGATTTCTGCGAAATGGCCCGGGCTGCGGAAAGGGGGGATAACTCGGCCGCTTCCGCCATATACATGAGGCTTTTCGAAGCTATGGAGACCCTGTTCGAAGAGGGTAATCCGGCAGGAGTGAAGGCGGCCCTCACGATCCGCGGTATATGCGGCCCGGCGGTGAGGCTTCCCCTGGTGGAAGTTTCTTCCGCACTATACAAAAAACTCGAAAAACTTATCGCCGAAAACCGCCTCCGTTAAAAACTCCGAACCATAGATAAATATTAGCCGGGAAATGCCTTCCCGGCTAATATTTTCGATATTTTCGCGTTAACTTAATAAAGTTTTCATAAACCGGACTAAATGAAAAAATTAGCGGTCTTATTTATATTTGCCTGCCCTCTCTTTGTTAACGGGCAGGAGATGGTTCCCGACGAGGACTCGATCCTTGCCAATATCATCGACCCGGCATCGCCCTACTATTATCCTTCGCTCATGCTCCGATATGAAGCTGGCGATACTACACTGACACTCCGGGATTACCACTACCTTTATTACGGTTATGCATACCAGGATTCTTACAAACCACTCGAGAAGATAGCTGGCGAGGACAGGGTGCTTTCCCTGCTCGAACAATATCCGGTGCCCGATACCGAACAGGCGGAATCGATAATCGAAGCTGCCATGCGTGTTTTCCGGCAGGATCCTTTCAGCCCCAAGAATATAAATTTCATGGCCTACGCCTACTCCATGGCCGGCGACTCGGTCAATGCGGCGGTCAATCTCGACAGGGTAAACAAGATATTGTGGGTGATCGACAATTCGGGCAGCGGATTGAAAGAGGGCTCCCCGAAGCATATCCTCTGGTTCTCCCATGCAAACGATTACCTCGCCTCGAAGGATCTCAATATATATAGTAGGATGATCCGCAGCCGCAGTGTAGAATACGTCCGGCTAACCAAAAAAGACGGCAATGCGAAGGGATATTACTTCGATTTCGGTCGTATGTACTGGAAACAACCCGAAAATCCCGACAGGAACCGAAAACCGGGCGGCTTCGAACTCAACGGCATTAAACTGGGACGCAACCGTAATACGGAAACCCCCGCAAGATAATATACGGTTCGGCCGGAAACTCGGACGCAATAGTGATCTATATCAGTAGGAATATGAAAAAGAGGCCTGTCGGGGCCTCTTTGTGTGAATGGCTTATACTTTATTTCTTCGGCTGTGCGGACGGATCCGGAGCCTGTGAGATCATAGATTTTTCTACCCGTATTGAAACTCCGTTGTCGACTTCGAGCAGAACATACGTATCTTTCACCTCTTTTATGGTACCGTAAATTCCTCCGGCGGTAATGACTTTATCGCCTTTCTCGAGGGCACTGCGGAATTTGACCATCTCTTTCTGTTTCTTCTGCTGCGGACGGATCATAAATAGGTACATCACACCGAAGACCAGAATCATCATTATCAGGAGGTTATATCTCTCCATAAACGACGGCGGAACCTCGGAACCGGTATCCGCCAGTTCGACAAGGGTCGAATTGGCAGTACTTTGGGCCTGTGCGCCCATTTCCTGGGCCTGTGCTGTGATTTTGAGCAAAAACGGGAGTAAATTCATTCGGAAAGTATTTATTTAATTTTTATCCATTATGGAATTCAAAGATAGGTAAAATATTTTATTCGACATCGGCGGTAACTACCAGCAGATGCTCACCGCCGGAGGAGGATGTTTTAAGAATAAGGGTTTTATAAACCCACCCCTTGATACCCTGGGAATCGAATTCGAGCTCCATCGGAGCTTCCTGGCCCGGTTTGAGCGGATGCCGCGGATAGGCAAGATCGAGGCACCCGCAAGTTTTGTCCACATCTATTATCACCACGGGCTCCCCGCCGCCGTTGCGAATTGTTAGGGGCAGTGAAAGAATCTCCCCGGAGTGCACCTTACCGAGGGCAACCGTATCCGCATGAACGGTATTTTCCTCATCGCTCAGTGTTACCACCTGCACCGCCGTTCGGATTTCCTGTATATCGTTCGCAGCGGTAGCCGGCGGATTATGTCCGGCCTTATTCTTGACCAGTACGATTATTATTACTGAAACGATTATTATAAAGAATCCGATGAGCGAATTTCTTTTGGTCAATGAATTTGCCATAATCTCAACTTGCAGGCCTATATGAGTCCTCGGCCCGTTTTGTTTATCTTACCCTCCTGTTTAAGTATGCTTATGACCTTATCCAGCACTCCGTTAATAAAATGACCGCTCCCGGGCGTACTGTAAAATTTCGAGATTTCTATGTATTCGTCGAGTGTCACCTTGACCGGGATCGACTCGAAGGTGGTTAATTCGGCTATGGCCGCCACCATAATAATATTGTCCATAAAGGCTATCCGCTCCACATCCCAGTTTTGTGTAAACTGTTCGATATATGTGAGGTATTCGTTGTACTTTACCACCGCCTTTCGGAAGAGCTCTTTGTAAAACTCCCGGTCGTCTTCTTTCTTGAACTTGGAACTGATAGGAAGGTCGGGCTGTCCCCGGCGCGACGATGTAATCGTTTTCATCGCAAGGATAAGGGCAAAATCTATATCGTCGGCCCAGTAAGCGGATTGTTCCTCTACGACCTCCTCCAGCAATTCGTTATCTTCCACAGTGTTAAGATAGAAGTCTTCCACCAACCGGCGGTCGTCGTTGTAGGATACCTCCGGAGCCTCCATATAATTTCGGTAATAATCGCTCGCTACCAGAGAATCGTAAAGACTTTTAATGAGTTCGGGGTATCTAACCCATCCGAGCGATTTCTTTTCGAGGTATTCGCTCAGCTTATCGCTTTCCTCGATCTGCCGGATCATCTGGTTATCGACGAATCGGGTATTTGGATTGAGGTCTTCCTTTGTGGGAAGTTTTTTGGACTTGGCCAGCTCTATGCGCGACTCCGCATATCGTTTAACCTCCACGATAAGCCAGAGCAACTGGTTGTACAGGTCATAAGTCTTGTCTACACTGGACGTCAGATTCTTTTCGGACGTTATCGGAGAGTCCGACTCCGATTTGAAGTGTGCGTAAAGGGCCTTAACAACCTTTATCCTGAGTAATCTCCGGCTTAGCATAACACGATAGAACTTGATAAACGATATATTCCGGGTGCAAACGTACGGATTTTTTTCCTATGTTTCAGCCCGCCAGGGATTATTTCGTGGTTATTTTTTTCTTATTATAATTCACCGGCTATTTTATATTCCCACGCAGAAGTCTCATTACTGCTTTCACTATTTTATAGAAGATCGGAGGCGTTCGGCATTTTCCGGAAAATCAAGTTTTCCTCCCTATTGCTGTCACCTTTCACTATCCTTACAGAAGATCGGAGGCACCTCGGCAATCTTCCGCAAACCAGTCTGCTCCGATTGCCCTCGGCTTTCACTATCTTTACAGAAAATAGGATGCGCCTCGGCAATCTTCCGCAAACCAGTTTGCTCCGATTGCCCTCGGCTTTCACTATCTTTGCCTGTAATTCAAGAAAACAAAATGTACGATGTGATAATTATAGGAGCCGGTGCGGCGGGAATGATGGCGGCCGGCAGGGCTGCAAGCCTTGGTTACAAAACACTGGTAGTGGAGAAGATGGAGAAAGCCGGCCGAAAGGTGCGAATCACCGGCAAGGGCCGCTGTAATATTACAAATACCCGGGAAAGGGAGCAATTCCTATCCCATATACGCACGGGCTCCGATTTTTTTGCCTGCTCTTTCGACCGTTTCACCAACCGCGACACTGTCCGCTTTTTTAAGGAGGAAGGGGTAAAACTGGAATTCGAAAGGGGTGAAAGGGTCTTTCCGGCAAGTGGTAAAGCATGGGACATAGCGGATGCCCTTTATGATTATGCGAAGGAAGCAGGGGCCGAATTCCTATTCCATACTAAGGTTACGGGAATAAAAACCGTCGGCGGAAGAGTAAACGGTGTGGAGATAACCACTCGCCATGGGTTCCCCCGCAAGACCGAATGCCGTAACGTTATAATAGCCACAGGAGGAGCCTCCTACCCCTCCACAGGATCGACCGGCGACGGTTACGATCTTGCCCACTCGCTGGGCCATACAATAGAAGCTATACGCCCGTCGCTCGTACCCCTTGAAGCCGGCCAGGATATTGCCCGCAAACTCCAGGGGCTGAAACTTAAAAATACTGGGGTGAAGCTGCTTGTGGACGGCCAGGCGGTGGAGGAGCATTTCGGGGAGATGGAATTCGGCACACGGGGTCTGGAAGGGGCGGTAATATTGCGCCTCAGCAGGACGGCGGTGGATGCCCTAATAGAGGGGAAAAAGGTAGAGCTAAGCCTCGACATGAAACCGGCCCTCGATGGGGAAACTATTGTTGGACGGATCGGCCGCGAGTTGGAAACGGCGCCCGGGATCACCGTTGCTGAGCTCGTCCGTAAATTACTTCCGGCACCTCTGGTCGGTCACTTTTGCCAGGTGGCCGGATTGGATCCCGGAACTCCTGTCGGTGCACTCACGGAACAGGCGAAAACCGGGATCGCAACACGGTTGAAAGACCTTCGCATCGGGGTGGAAGATTACCGTCCGTTCGAGGAGGCGGTGGTAACCGCCGGCGGAATATGCCTCGATGAAGTCGATGCGGATACACTCCAATCCAAGCTGGTGAGAGGACTCTATTTTGCCGGCGAGGTCTTGGACATGGATGCCGATACGGGCGGATATAACCTCCAGATAGCATTTTCGACCGGTTACGTAGCAGGCTCGCTAGGAGGGTGATGATGGACGGAATTTTCAGAATTGGACGGCTACCGGTACGGTTAGCACCATACTTCAGGCTGCGGCACGTGCGAGGCCACGGCATCCATTCCCCGTTTGTCTACGGGATAATCCGCAATGCACTGATTTTCGGCAAAGGTTTTTCGGGCGACAAGGATATACTCTATACCTTCCTTCGCACCGTGGGAGTTTCGCGGCGGACTGCCATGCAGCTGCAAAACCTGCATAATTATTGCGAATACGGGAGGACGGTGATACATTACGACCAACGGACGGAAATCCGTGGTATTGATTCCGGGACTCTCCGGGTATTTGCCGGCAGTTGTACGGCGGACACTATCGAAGCTCTGAAAGATAAATTCGGCGGTGAGGAGGGTACGGTCGTGGTCATTTCTCCACGAAGCCGGAAAGAGCGGGCAGAAATTTGTAAAGAACTCGCCCATAGGGGCGACTGTATCACCATAGACAACAGGGGGTATATTCTTTTTATTTACAAAAGCGGAAGACCTCCCGGACACTATAAAATATAAAAGTTATGAAAATATACACCAAAACAGGAGATGCGGGGACTACATCCCTCGCCTTCGGGCAAAGGGTCGGCAAGGACGATCTTCGGGTGGAGGCATACGGCACCGTAGATGAACTCTCTGCTTTTATCGCCTATTTCAGAGACAATATGGACCCAGTAAGGACATTCCTGGACGAATACCGGGACGATCTCGGTGTGATCCTGAATACACTTATGACCGTACAGGCTCTGCTTGCCTCGGGGGGAAGCAGCCAATCGAAGGTGGAAGACATTTCCGAAGATGAAATATCCTACCTCGAAAAGAGGATCGACTACATCTCGGAGCAGCTTACGCCGCTCACCCGGTTTACCATTCCGGGCGGACACCCGCTGGTTTCGCTGGCTCATATTTGCCGAACCGTCTGCCGCAGGGCGGAGCGGGAATCTGTACGGGCTGCCGGCAGTTACGAAATTTCAGCAAATTCTTTGGCATACCTGAACAGGCTGTCGGATTATCTTTACCAGCTGGGAAGGAAAATGGCAGATGAATTATCCGTGCGTGAAGAATTCTGGGAACCCGAATATAAAGCCTAAAGCGTTACAGCAGGGTTAGTTGGGTGACATGAAAATAATAACCGTAAAATAATCGGCAATATATTTCCCGATTTAGGAAAAATTAATACTTATGTGCTCCTTTTACATAGCAGTATACTAACGATAA
>JAJBVJ010000166.1 GCA_020859875.1 Rikenellaceae bacterium | reverse complement strand
GGGAAAAGCCGTGGGGAACGAACCACGCCGTAATGATGGGCGCCGCTGTGATCGCCGGGCCCGTTGCCGTTATCAACGCGGACGATTTTTACGGCCGTTCGTCATATCACGCCGTTGCCGACTACCGGGCCACAGTCGAAGGAAAAGAGAACCTCTACTGCATGGTAGGTTTCAAGGTGAAAAACACCCTGTCGGAAAACGGCTCCGTTTCGCGGGGTGTCTGCGAGGTGGACGGCGACGGGAATCTTATTTCTATGGTCGAGCGCACCTCGATAGAGAGGAAGGGCGGAAAAATTTATTACGGCGACGGGGGCCGGCAGGTGGAAATTCCGGAAGATACCCCGGTATCTATGAACATTTTTGGTTTCCTGCCCGACTATTTCCAATACAGCGAAGATTATTTCCGTACTTTTCTTTCCGATAACGTCGGGAATCCCAAAGCCGAATTCTATATCCCGACCATGGTCAATAAACTTATAAAGGACGGAACCGCAAAGATGCGCGTACTGCCGACCGACTCACAATGGTTCGGGGTGACCTATAAAGAAGACCGACCGATGGTTGTCGAACGCATCCGCCGCCTTGTGGAGGCCGGGGAATATCCCGGGAATTTATGGCGGTAGAGCAAAACGTATGGGGATTCACTCCCGAAGGTGAAGCGGTCGTGCTCTATACACTGACCAATTCCTCCGGAGCGCAGGTAAAACTCACCAATATAGGTGCGGCCGTGGTTTCGGTCGTCGTGCCCGACCGGGAAGGTAGTATGGAGGATGTCGTTCTCGGATATGACCGTTACAGCTACTATTTCAACGACGGCTCGGGTATGGGAAAAACCATAGGCCGCTTCGCCAATCGTATAGGGGGCGGTAAATTTACCCTCGACGGGGCCGAATATACTCTCCCGCTGACCGGGCAGAACGTCACCCTCCACGGAGGCCCCCAGGGCTTCGCCAACCGGATATGGGAGAGCCGGGTGGAAGAAGATAAGGTGGTCTTCTCGCTGGTAAGTCCCGATGGCGACCAGGGATTCCCGGGTGAACTCGGGGTAGAGGCGGTATATTCGTGGGACGATGATTGCCGCCTCGAAATAACACTTATGTCCGCCTCGGATGCACCAACGGTGGTAAACCTGACCAATCACTGCTATTTTAACCTTGCGGGGCATTCTGCCGGGTCGGTTCTGAACCATAATCTGAAGATCGCCGGAAGCCATTATCTCGAAACGGATAAATTCCAGATCCCCACGGGAAGGGTCGTTCCGGTGGATGGAACCCCTATGGATTTCCGATCGGCCAAGCCGGTCGGAAGAGATATATATGCGGATTATCCGCCACTTACCATAGGTGCCGGATACGACCATTGCTGGACGCTGGACGGCTACGGACACAGTGAGATTTTCCCCGCCGCGGTGCTGGAAGATCCGCAGAGCGGCCGAAGGCTCGAAATTAAGACTACTCAGCCCTCCATACAGGTTTACACCGGCAATTTCCTTCAGGGAGTGCCCGAGGGTAAAGGCGGAGTCCGATACGCCAACCGCGGCGGGATCGCCATGGAGTGTCAGGGTTATCCCGACGCACCGAATCACCCCGGATTCCCGTCGACGGAATTGAGACCCGGGGAGACCTACTGTGAAAAGATTATTTATAAATTTACCACGGGGGAAAAATAGCGGATAGAGAACCCAAAAATAAACTAACTTAAACTAACCAATCCATCCTATGAATTTTGACGTTATCGACATTGTGGTCTTCGTCCTTTACTGCGTAATGGTGATCGGGCTCGGACTGTGGGTTTCAAGGGAAAAAAAGGGGGTCAAGAAAAATGCCAAGGATTACTTCCTGGCGAGCAAAGCCCTACCCTGGTGGGCGGTGGGTGCATCCCTTATCGCTTCGAACATAAGCGCCGAACAGTTTATAGGAATGTCCGGTTCGGGATTCGCCATCGGCATGGGCATCGCCTCATATGAGTTCATGGCCGCGCTGACGCTTATCATCGTTGCGGCATTTTTCCTTCCGATATACCTCAACCGCGGGATATACACCATGCCCCAGTTCCTCGAACAGCGGTTCGACAAGAGGGTAAAGAGTGTGATGGCCATATTCTGGCTGGTGGTTTTCATCTTCGTCAACCTTACATCTATTCTATATCTCGGGGCGCTTGCCATGAAAAATATGATGGGTATCGACCTGATGTGGGGGATTGTCATTCTCGCCCTGTTTGCGGTAGTTTATTCGATATACGGCGGCCTTAAAGCGGTGGCATGGACCGACGTGATACAGGTGGTCTTTTTGATCGGCGGCGGCCTTATTACCACCTATGTGGCATTCAAGCTTCTTGGCGGCGGAGCCAGCATAGTCGACGGGCAAACGCGCATAGCCATCTCAGAAGGCAACTTCATGGAGGGAGTGCGAGAGATGTGGGCCAGCGTCGGCCCCGATTCGGGCGATAACAAATTCAAGATGATCCTCGAAAAGAACAACCCCAACTATTCGGAACTTCCGGGCCTCGGAGTTCTTATCGGCGGACTCTGGGTTGCGAATCTTTATTACTGGGGATGCAACCAATATATAATACAGAGGGCTTTGGCCTCCAAATCGCTCGACCAGGCCCAGAAGGGACTCGTCTTTGCTGGGTTCCTCAAACTATTGCTTCCCCTTATTATAGTGATTCCGGGGATCATATGCTATGTCATGATTAAAGACAAGATGATCGTCGATACCATCGGGGGCACGTTCGACAATGCATATCCCACCCTGCTCAGTATGATACCCGTGGGTATACGCGGGGTGGCTTTCGCCGCGCTGATCGCCGCTATCGTGAGTTCGTTGGCTTCGATGATGAATTCCATCTCGTCGATCTTTACCCTGGATGTTTACAAGAGCTATTTCGATAAGAATATCACCGATACGGGATCGGTAAAGGTCGGCCGTATCGCCAGTGTGGTAGCCTTGCTTATAGCGATCACCGTAGCTCCCGTGCTCTCGAATCTCGACCAGGCATTCCAGTACATTCAGGAATTCACGGGTTTCGTAAGCCCGGGCGCACTTGCGATATTCCTTGCCGGGTTCTTCTATAAAAAAGCCAATTCTAACGGAGCGCTGGCCGCAGCGATAGGCACGTTCGTATTCTCGCTTGCGTTTAAATTCCTCCTTCCCGGGGTGCCGTTCATGGACAGGATGGGATATACCTTCCTGCTTTGCATCCTGCTGATCGTCCTCTTTGCCGAGTTCAGCAAAAAGAAAGTTGATGTGGAAAAGGTTACCTACCCCAAAGGGCTGTTCAAAACCTCCACGGGGTTCAAAGTCGGGTCGGCTATCATTATAATACTGCTTGCGGTAATCTATATCGCATGGTGGTAGGATATAGAATTCTACAAAGAGAGCGGCTAATAGTGGCCGCTCTTTTCTTTTTTCTGTCCAGATATATGCCGAAATATTACCGGTTTCTGCCGAAATGGCTCGGGCGGGAATAATTTAGGGGAAGGAAAGGTATATTTGTCCGACGCAAATTAACCTATTACAAAACTATTATGAAGCGACTCGGATTAGTCCTGTTCGGGCTATTTATTTTCTTTTTGGGATGCTCGAGCGGCAAGCTGAAACCTTTGACCGACTATGTCGATCCTTTCCTGGGTACGGAAACCTTGTGGGACAGCATCGACCTGGGCTATTATCCCCACATCCGGCAATGGGGTGGGGAGGTCTTCCCCGGTTCTGCCCTGCCGTTCGCAATGGTTCAGGCGAGTCCCGTAACCCAGTTTCGCAGCGGAGCCGGATACCAGTACGAAGACACCGTAATTTACGGCTTCTCCCACACCAATAAGGGGCACTGGAACCTAAATCATGTGCCGGTTCTGCCGGTTACCGGCAATATCGACCGGGACGATTACGCGTCGGGATATTCCCACGAGCGCGAATCGGCCCGCCCCGGGTACTACCAGGTTTATCTGGAGCGTTACGGGGTGAATGCGGAGCTTACGACCACGCTCCGGTGTGCGGTTCACCGCCACACCTACTCCCCGGGCGATGAAAAGAAGCTCATGCTCGATCTGCGCCGCTCGAACGAACATGTCCGCGGCTGGGAAATATCGGAAGTTGGCGACAATGCTTTTGCAGGGTATCAGGATACCGGCTATAAAGTCTATTTCTATGCCGTGGCCGACCACGGTATAACCGGGATCGACCTTATAGGGGAGGATAAGGACTGCGTGCAGGTGGTCAACTTCGGCGGCCGGCCGGCCGGCCCGCTCGAAGTGAAGATCGGCTTCTCGTTCGTAAGCGTAGAAAATGCAAGGATGAACCTCGAAGCGGAGGTAGGGAGCCGCACTTTCGACGAGGTCTTTGCCGAGGCAGACAAGACCTGGAACGAGTTTCTTTCCAAAATAAGGGTCGATGGAGGCACCGAGCAACAATACCGGACATTCTATTCTACATTTTACCGTTCCATGCTCTGGCCCGCCCTGCGCAGCGACGTAAACGGCGAATATACCGATGCCCGGTCTGAGGTGGTCAATAACGGGTTCCGTTACTATACCGACCCCTCTTTCTGGGATGAATACCGCAATAAACTTATCCTGATAGGTATGGTGGACGAGGGCGTAACGGTGGACGTTATCGAATCTATGATAGACCGCGGAGAGAAGCGGGGTGGCTTCATGCCTATCTTCTTCCACGGCGACCACGCCTCGTCTTTCATTGCGGGAAATTATCTGCGGGGGATCAAAGGCTTCGACATTGAAAGGGCCTATAACCTAATGCTTCGCAACGCCACGGTCACGGAGAACAACCGTGCCCGGCCCCTTCTGGCCGAATATATCGAATTGGGGTACGTGCCGGAACAGGATCTGGAAGATCCGCAGCTTGCCACCGTGGCAAATGCCGCCGTCACAAAAACGCAGGAATATGCCTACGACGACTATTCGGTGGCATTGATTGCCAAAGAATTGGGTGATAAGGAGAATTTCAGTACCCTTATGGGCCGCGCATCCAATTACAAAAACGTCTTCGATCCCGAAACTCAATTCATGCGCGGTAGACTTGCCGACGGCAGCTGGATCGAGAATTTCGATCCGGGACGCCCGTTTTACGAATATATGTACCGCGAGGCCAACGCCTGGCAGTCCACCTTCTTCGCTCCTCACGACCCTTACGGCCTGGTGGATCTATTCGGAAGTGCGGAAGCGTTCGAAGCTAAACTCGATTCCCTTTTCACGGTGCCCTATACCGGGGGCCAGGCGCATAATCTCTCGGTATTTATCGGCCAGTACTGCCACGGCAATCAACCCTCGCACGGCTTTACCCACATGTACTATTTCGTGGATAAACAGCCCAAATCCCAACTTTACATAAATAAAATTCTCGACGAATTTTACAACATGGGCGAGAACGGCTTGGCCTATGCGGGTATGGACGATTCGGGCGAGATGTCATCGTGGTATGTCCTCAACGCGATCGGTCTTTACACCCTCTCCCCCTCCGACCCGGAGTATATAGTCTCGGTGCCGTTATTCAGGGAAATCCGGTTCAGGCTCGACCAGAACGGCCGCGATTTTACCATTGTGCGCAACGGTACGGGAAATACCATCAAATCTATAAAATACGACGGCAAGCCGGTGGAAGGTTACTTCATCGGGCACGACGACCTGCTAAAGGGAGGAACTCTCGTAATAGAGGTGGAGTAAGCATTTACAAGACAGGCGAAGGGAGCGAATTTTCGCTCCCTTCGCCTGTCTTGCCGAGGCATTAAAACTGGACTACGGGTGCCGTAGCCGCGCCCTCCTGTGCCTGGAAGTAGGGTTTCTGGTGGAATCCGAACATCCCGGCAAAGAGATTTCGGGGGAACCTGCGGATCGCAGTGTTATATTCCTGAGCCGCTTCATTAAACCTCTGCCGTTCCACGGCTATTCGGTTCTCCGTTCCTTCGAGCTGGGATTGCAGTTCCAGGAAATTCTGGTTGGCCTTCAGGTCGGGATAATTTTCCGCAACAGCCAGAAGGCGTCCCAGTGCGGAACCCACCTGACTCTGTGCCTGGCTGTATGCGGCAAGAGATTCCGGGGTAAGGTTGTCGGCATCCAATGTAATGCCGGTCGCACGTGCCCTCGCGTCTACCACGGCCTGGAGGGTCTCCTGTTCGTGCGAAGCGTAACCCTTCACGGTATTTACCAGGTTAGGGATGAGGTCGGCCCTTCGCTGGTACTGGTTTTCAACCTGGGCCCAGGCAGTGTTGACCTTCTCTTCCGAGGTTACAAGGCCGTTGTATGCACCCATACCCATAAATATCAGCAGAGCTACTATTACCAAAATGATGATCGTACCTTTTTTCATCTTCCTATTCGTTTAAAACATTTATTTGCATCAGAACCGGGAGGTGGCTCCACCGCCGCCGCTGCGGCCCCCTCCGAAACCGCCGCCGAAACCTCCTCCGCCAAATCCCCGTCCCATGCCGCCGGCCAGGGTGCCGCCGATTACGGCCCCGCCGATATTCTGGGTGGTGTTTTTGGTGGTGGTATATCCGCAATTGGGACAGCGCAGGACTGTAGAGGTCATTTTAACCCCCGGGGAGATCGTTCGGGATGTTTGGCCGGCGACCTCCATCCGGTGGCCGCACCTGGGGCACTTACGCGCCCGGCGCTGTGCGAAAACCGCCAGAATCATCACGAGCACGGCAATTCCCATCACTGCCAAAAGGGCAGAGAACAACCCCCCGTATTCGGCTTCGGGAGCGTGCAATTCGCTGGTAGGATCGGTAAGCAGTTCCTGTATTGCAGTAAGACCGGCGATCAGGCCCTCTCCCCAGTCGCCTTCGATAAAGTAGGGATTCATCCGCTGGGTCTGAATGCGTTTGCTCATCGCGTCGGTAAGCTCCCCCTCAAGACCGTAGCCTACTTCGAACCGCACCAGGCGGTCTTCGGTGGCGAGCAGTATCAAAAGTCCGTTATCCTCTCCGCTCTTGCCTATGCCCCACCGCTGGAAAAGGTCGACTGTAAAACTTTCGGGAGTGTCGTTTCCGATGGAAGGTATTACGACGATCGCCGTCTCTATCTTCCGGGAGGCCTCCATCTGTGCCGCTATCGAATTCAAACGCGAAACGGCGCTCGCAGAGAGGATATTTTCCGGGTCGCTGACATACCGGCCGGCGTCGGGCAGATGTACGTTCGGAACATCCGAGGGGGTATAGACCTTCTGGCCTGCGGCAAATGCAACCGCAAGCAGGATCGCCGCCCCGACCGAAATGGAGCACCGTAGAATATGTCCGGTAATTCTTTTCAAAGATTAAATTCAAACAAATCCATCGTCATCAAAGGAACATCTTTCGTGCCGCGGGCCGGCTGAAGTGTCGAGGAATAAAGGTAAGGTTAAAATATTTATAAAATAACTTTTCCACCGGGTGAAAATTGAACGATTTTTGCAGGTCATGCCCGATGAGGTTAATTTTTTAAATTATTTACCGTAAGTGTTTACAAATTCCCTATACAAGTTGCCGCGATTTTTTTATCTTTATATATTGGGTTCAGGTAATTATACAATACGGGAATGCAAAAACTTCTAACCATTAATCCGACCGGCCTATGTTAATAGCATCGACAGTGGATATAATGGAAGTGGTCGAATGGTCGCGGGCGCAGTTCGCCATGACCGCCATGTACCATTTCCTGTTTGTTCCGCTTACACTCGGACTCAGTGTGATCTGCGCATTATTGCATACGCAGTATTACCGCACGGGAGACGAGTTCTGGAAACGTACCACCAAATTCTGGATGAAGCTCTTTGGGATCAACTTCGCGATCGGTATAGCGACGGGGATCATCATGGAGTTCCAGTTCGGAACCAATTGGTCCAACTATTCCTATTTTGTCGGGGATATATTCGGGGCACCCCTTGCCATAGAGGCGATACTGGCTTTCTTCCTCGAAGCTACGTTCGTTGCCGTGATGTTCTTCGGCTGGGACAGGGTATCCAAAGGGTTCCACCTGACTTCGACCTGGCTCACTGCCATCGGAGCCAACCTTTCTGCCCTCTGGATCCTGGTAGCCAATGCATGGATGCAGCATCCGGTTGGGATGACCTTCAATATCGATACCGCCCGAAACGAGATGGACTCTTTTCGGGAGGTGGCGCTTTCTCCCGTGGCGATCAATAAGTTCAGCCATACGGTGCTCTCGGGCTTTGTCCTTTCCGCTGTTTTTGTGATCGGGGTGTGTGCGTGGTACCTGCTGAAAAGACGCGAAGACAGGTTTGCCCGAAAGAGCATCAAGATAGCCTCCGTTTTCGGAATTCTCAGTTCGATCCTGCTGGTTTCGTCCGGCGATAAATCGAGCCGCTTGCTGGGCGAGGTGCAGCCAATGAAGCTCGCCGCCATAGAGGGTCTGTACGACGGAGCCGAAGGTGCGGAGATGGTATTGATCGGCCTTGCCAAGCCGCCCGATAAGGTACAGCCGGGAGAGGATCCCTTCTATTTCGGGATCAGGATCCCCAAATTATTGTCGGTATTGACCTACCACGACAAAGATGCCTACGTTGCAGGGATCAACGACCTTATATCGGGAGATGAGGAGCATGACCTTATGCCGGCCGCAGAAAAAATGGAACGGGGCAGAAAAGCCGTGGCCGAGCTGGGGAGGTATCGGCAGGCGGTAAAGGACGGGGACACCGCCTCGGCCGAGCAATTAAAAAGATTGTTCTCACCGGAGACTCCGGAAGGAAAGGAATTCCTCTCCGAATACTTTAAATATTTCGGTTACGGCCATCTTCGGTCGACGGATGAATTGAGACTCAATGTCCCTTTGTTGTTTTATTGCTAACGGCTGATGGTGGGGAGCGGATTCTGGTTTGTGCTGCTGTGTATATGCTCGCTCTATTTCGTCTTCCGGAAA
>JAJBVJ010000223.1 GCA_020859875.1 Rikenellaceae bacterium | reverse complement strand
CATCCAAACTGTAAGTACCCCCACCCGTCGACTATCCTTTAACGTAGACCGACCGACCATATATTCCCACGGAGAGGCTTTTGTTGTCCAGCAGGCAACGGCCGGAGCTTCCTATCCGGTACATCTGGTGGTAATCGGCGACGGTTTCACCGAATGGGACTACCAGCCCGATGGTAATTTCGACAAGATTGCCGATCAGGCCATAGAAGGTTTTTTTATGGTGGAACCCTATCCCACATACCGCAATTATTTCCAGGTCACCAAGATCGCGGCCCACTCGCGTGAAAGCGGCACAACGATCCTTGAAGATTTCAGCTGGGCTCCCTACAATAAGAAGCAGGAAAGAAGAACCTTTTTCTCGACGGTTATGGAGGGGGGAGGCAGTACGGGAATCAGCGGCAATTACGATTTGGCGCAGTCCTTCGTCCGTCAATACCATCCCGACGGACTGACCGACCTCACTCACGTTACCATCCTGATGGTCATTAACATCGAGGCCTATGCGGGAACCTGTGCCATATATTACTCCGGAAACTCCATAGCCATGTGTCCCGTGGATACGAAATTCAAGGAGTTGGTAGCCCACGAATGCGGTGGACACGGCTTCGGACGGTTGTTGGACGAATACCGCTACTATACAGCCGCTTTCCCGAACGACTCCCGGGACGATATAATTAATGTGCGCAACAATTACGGGCAGACCATCACTAACGGCGACAGTGAATGGTCTTACGGAGCCAATGTCACATTTAGCAACGACAGGGATGCGGTTCATTGGAAGCACTATTTTTCAAAATCCGGGTACGAAGAAGTCGGCCTTTACCAGGGTGCCTGCCTCTATTCAATAAATATCTGGCGGCCGGAATATAACAGCTGTATGAACGATAATGTGGCCTATTACAACGCTCCGTCGAGAGAGGCCATAGTACGCCGAATAACCAAAATTGCCGGTGAAAATTTCGATTACGACCGGTTTTACGCCAACGAAAAGCAGATCACTTATCCGTTCGCCTATTCCGGCGCCCGGGTATACGGAGGGGTCGAAAGACCGCCGCTGGCACCGCCTGTACTGATCCCGGAATAGTATACGGTGAAAAAAGTAGGCGGTATCGCCTACTTTTTTTTAAGCCCCAGTCCGGCGGCAATTTCTTCCATCAGGGCATATGCCTGGCCGTAGTCGTTGCCGATACGTCCGTCGAGGATCGCTTCTTTGATTTGCGATTTGATCGTTCCAACCTCACGACAGGGGCCTATGCCGTATGTTTCCATAATCAATTCACCTGTAACGGGGGGTTGGAAATTACGCACCCTGTCCTTTTCCTCGATTTCTGCAAGTTTGCGCCGTACGATGGCGAAATTCCTCAAATAGCGCTTCACCTTACTTTCGATACCGGACGTTATATCTGCCTCACACAGGGTCATAAGGGCTTCGATATCGTCTCCCGCTTCGAATAGCAGCCGGCGCACGGCCGAATCCGTCACCTCCTCCTCGGACAATACTATGGGCCGCAGGTGTAGGAAAACCAATTTACGGACGAATTTCATCTTTTCGTTCAGCGGAAGACGCAGGGCCCGGAAGATCGCCGGAACCATGTTAGATCCGACCACCTCGTGGCCGTGAAATGTCCAGCCGACTTTCGGATCGTAGCCTTTTGTCTGCGGTTTTCCGATGTCATGCAGTATCGCAGCCCACCGGAGCCAAAGATCGTCCGAGGTGAGGGCCACATTGTCCAGAACCTTCAAAGTATGGACGAAATTGTCCTTGTGTGCATGGACGCCTCGTTTTTCGACACCTTTTAGGGCGGCCATTTCAGGGAAGACGAGTGGGAGCAGCCCGGTAAGATCGAGCAGTTCGAAGCCGATCGACGGCCTGGGCGAAAGGACGATCTTGTTCAACTCGGTTGCGATCCGCTCCTTCGACACTATCTTTATCCGCTCCTTGTTCCGGGCAATAGCATCGAAAGTCCGTTCCTCTATATCGAAACCCAGCTGGGAGGCAAACCTTACGGCCCTCATCATCCGCAGGGGATCGTCGGAAAAAGTGCGGTCGGGGTCGCACGGTGTGCGTATTATACAGTTTTCAAGGTCTTCCATACCCCCGAACGGATCGATCAGTTCCCCGTAATTTTCTTTATTCAGCGACCATGCCAGGGCATTGATCGTAAAATCCCTTCTCAGTTGGTCGTCCGCGAGGGTTCCGTCTTCGACGATCGGTTTGCGGGACTCTGCCCTGTAAGACTCTTTCCGCGCCCCTACGAATTCCACCTCCATGCCCTGGTAACGAAGCATGGCAGTTCCGAAATTCTTGAAAACCGTCACATTTGTCTTTAGCCTTTTTCCAAGTTCGGATGCGATATCAATCCCGCTTCCCGTCACCATAATGTCGATGTCGGTAGATGGACGACGAAGATAGCGGTCACGCACAAAGCCGCCGATTACGAAGGCCTGCTGACCCCGCATGCCGGCGATCCGGCTAATGGTTCCGAATAATGGATTGTCGAGTGGTGCTTCCAAGAGGGACTATTTGAGTTGCCGCAGATAAAGTTGGATGGTATTTTCCAGACCCAGGTATAGTGCGTCGCAGATGAGTGCATGGCCGATCGAGACCTCGGCCGTAAAGGGTATGCTTCGTACGAACCAGGCCAGATTGTCGAGGCTCAGATCGTGCCCCGCATTTACCCCGAGACCGTATTTGCGGGCTTCGAGAGCCGTCGCTACATAAGGTTCGACGGCGTTCTGCCTGTCTGCTGAATACCCGGTGGCATAACCCTCCGTATAGAGTTCGATCCTATCCGCACCGGTTTGGGCGGCATAGGGCACCAGCGACGGGTCGGGATTCAGGAATATCGAGACCCGAATTGCTTTCGAATGGAAAAGCTGCGTCTTTTCGCGCAGAAACTGTAGGTGGCGGCGGGTATCCCAGCCGCTGTTGGAGGTTACCGCATCGGGAGTATCGGGAACGAGGGTTACCTGATCCGGTACGACATCCATCACAAGGTCGGTAAAACTCTCCACGGGGTTTCCTTCGATATTTAATTCGGTCTTGACGATCTTCCGAAGCTCGTAAACATCCGCATACCGGATATGCCTCTGGTCCGGACGGGGATGCACCGTAATACCCTGAGCACCGTACCTTTCGGCATCGGCGGCCGCTTTAACGACACTGGGCAGATTCCCCCCGCGGGAGTTGCGCAGGGTAGCTATCTTATTTATATTGACGCTTAATTTTGTCATCTTAAAGAGTTACATTTGCCGGGTATAAAGTTACCAATAATTCCCGAAATGAAAATAATGCTCTATTCCCGTCCGGGCACACGGCATATCGCCGGGGATCTGCGCAATTTGTTTGCCGCTTTAAACCGGTGTAAGATCCCTTTCAAAATGAACTGCGGTTTTGCCGCTGACGCATCGAATGTTACGGGAATGGAATTTCGGGCGGAAGATATATACGATCCGGCCGATCCCTCCACCTACGGTTCGGATATAGCCCTGAGCTACGGGGGCGACGGGACTTT
The DNA here is from genome assembly GCA_020859875.1 of Rikenellaceae bacterium. Taxonomy (GTDB): domain Bacteria; phylum Bacteroidota; class Bacteroidia; order Bacteroidales; family Rikenellaceae; genus WRDF01. The sequence goes on along the minus strand of JAJBVJ010000223.1, from coordinate 5,496 downwards.
TCTCGAATGCGCAAAGACCGTCGGTATGTCCGGGGTACCGGTACTGGGCATAAATTCCGGAAGACTCGGCTTCCTTGCCAATGTATCGAAGGAGGGCCTGCCGCAGGCCCTGATCGACTTGAAACAGGGGAGATATGGGGTGCGGGAGAGCCCGCTGTTGGAAATCAGGGGAAGAGCTGCCGAACCCGTTTACGCTTTCAACGAATTCTCCATACAGCGCGGCGGAACCGATATGATCGCAGTGGAGACCTACGTGGACGGCGAGATGGTGGCGACATACTGGGGGGACGGGGTCATCCTATCTACCCCGGCGGGCTCTACCGCCTACTGTCTGAGTGTTGGCGGCCCCGTGGTGGCTCCCGATTGCGAATGCTTCGTACTTGCTCCTATCGCCCCCCACAACCTTACGATGCGGCCCATTGTCCTGCCCGATACTTCGACAGTCGAATTCCGCATCAGCAGCCGCGGACAGGACACCGCTTCCGCTGCGGACGGGGAGAGTTTCGACACCCCGGACGGTGCGGCTCTGACGGTAAAAAGAGCGGATAGATCGGTTTTTTTGTAACGGCTGCAAAATATATCCTTCTACGATACGTTAAGAAATAAAATGCTCTGGGGGCTCGACAAAAGGGACAGCACCCTGGGGAACTGACCCGACACCGGTAAATTCCCGAAGCATTCGTTTTACAGTCCGGCCAACCCTCTGGCGAATAAGCCCTTTCTGCCGAGCCTAAAAATAGGCCGGAATGGCTGCCGAGTGAGTTTAAATTACTATATTTGTGGCTCTGTAAAACAGATTTAACCTTCAGTATGGCCGAAACCGACAAAATACCACATCACGTCGCCATCATCATGGACGGTAACGGCAGGTGGGCCAAAAGCCGCGGACAAGAGCGGCTGTACGGTCATATGCAGGGGGTCGAGAGTGTACGTAACGTACTGATGGCTGCCCGGCGGGCGGGAGTACGTCATCTTACGCTTTTCGTTTTCTCGACCGAAAACTGGGGAAGACCCCGGGACGAGGTGAGCGGCCTGATGGAACTGCTTTGCAAGAGTATTGCCGGCGAGGTCGATTCCTTGATTGAAAACGGCGTCCGGGTGCGCATAATAGGCGACAAAAGTTCGGTGCCGGAGAGTGTGGTGCCCTATCTCGAATCGATAGAGGGACGTACCTCCGGCTGCCATGAAATATCGCTGAACCTGGCCATCAACTACGGCTCGCGCGAAGAGATGATCCATGCCGTTAAAAAAATAGCGGCCATAGTATCCTCGGGTGAATTTCCGATCGAAGAGATCGACCATAAAGTCATTTCCAACAACCTATACACGGCAGGTATTCCCGACCCTGACCTTTTAATCCGTACCAGCGGCGAGCTGCGCCTGAGCAATTTTCTGCTCTGGCAAACCGCATATACGGAACTTTATTTTACGGACGTTTACTGGCCCGATTTCGGCGAAGAAGAATTCGCCAAAGCCCTCGCGCAATATGCCCTACGGGAGCGCAGGTACGGACTGGTCGATAATAAGAAACCTTGATATCTTAAGATGAGAAAACAGATCCTCCTGCTGCTTACCCTTTCGACCTTTGTTTTCAGCACCGTTATTGCCCAGGAGCCGCCTCTCGGCGCAGATCCTGCCGAAGATACCGTAGAAAGTGCAGCGGATGAAACGGAGCCTGCGCCCGACCACACCGACTTACCGCCCGAAGAGGAAGTAACGGGCAGGGATGAGCCGCCCGTTAGCTATAACCCATCTTTCGCCGGTTCCGACCAGCATAGCCCCGCCCCCCTTACCGATGAACAGCGGCAGAAGCTCCCGACAGCCAACTACAAGGCCCCGAAAAAATATATAGTCAACAACATAAACGTTTATGGTGTACAGTTCCTCAATGTGGAACAACTGCTGATCGTGTCGGGGCTCAAGAAAGGGGATGAAGTTTACATTCCCGGCAACTATGTTTCCCAGGCCGTTCAAAATTTCTGGAATCGCAGGTACTTTGCCGATGTGGACGTGGTCGGGGAGATACAGGGAGACAGCATAAACTTCGACATCTACTTCAAGGAGCGCCCGATGGTATATTCATGGAACTTCGAAGGCGTCCGCAAGGGTCAGGCAAAGGAACTCAAGGAGAACCTCAACCTGCGGCCCGGCCTCGAACTATCCGACTTTGCAATCAATAAGAATATACTTCTTATCAAAGACCACTTCATTAAAAAAGGTTTCCGAAACGTGGAGGTCGATCCGATAATCGTCAGCGACACCGCGCGTGCCAATGCCGTACACGTTACATTCGTCGTAGACCGCCGGAACCGGGTGAAGATCGGGGAACTCGACTTCGTGGGCAATGAAGTTTTTTCCGACAAAAGGCTGCGGTCGCAGATGAAGAAAACGGGCAAAACGAGCATAAATATATTCAAGAACTCCAAACTGAAGGAGGAAGAATACGAGAACGACAAGGAAAACGTAATCGATTTCTATAACTCGCGCGGCTACCGCAACGCCCACATAGTCTCCGATTCGATTTACGACATAAACCACAAAAGGATCGGTATAGTCATAAATGTTGAGGAGGGAAACAAATACTACTTTAGAAATATTACCTGGGTCGGCAACAGTAAATACGACACGGAATTCTTGGAAAGGCTGCTGAGCCTTAAATCGGGCGATACATACGATAAGAAAACACTCCATAAAAGGCTTGGCATCGGGAACGAGAACAACCCGGACGACCCCACTACTATATCGTCCCTCTACCAGAACGACGGCTACCTGTTTTTCCAGGTCGACCCGGCCGAGACCATTATCGGCGAAGATTCGATAGACCTCGAGCTCAAAATAGTAGAGGGTAAGCAGGCGACAATCAACGAAGTGAACATATCGGGTAACCTACGGGTGGATGACGAGGTTATCCGCAGGGAACTAACAACACGGCCCGGAGACCTTTACAACCGCTCTATGCTCATGCAGACGATGAGGCTTCTGAGCCAGATGCAGCACTTCAATCCCGAAGCCGTGTTGCCCGAACCGGTGCCCGTATCGGCCGAACTGGTGAACATAAACTGGAACCTCGAAGAGCAGGCCAGCGACCAGGCGGAAATATCCGGCGGCTGGGGCTCCGGGATGTTCGTGGGATCGGTGGGCCTTACCCTTAATAACGTATCGCTTAAAAATTTCTTCAAAAAGGGAGCCTGGAGGCCATATCCGCAGGGACAAAGCCAGACCATCAGTATAAGAGCACAAACCAACGGTTCATATTATTCATCGTTCCAGGTGGCTTTCACCGAGCCGTGGCTCGGGGGTAAAAAGCCCAACTCGCTGACTGTGAGCACCCATTACTCGAGCGAGACCGACGCCTCCTACTATTACCGCAACGCCACACGCTTTTTCCGCACGGTCGGGGTGGCCGTCGGTATCGGTCGCCGGCTTAACTGGCCCGACCCATATTTTACACTCTACAACGAGGTTTCCTACCAGTCATACATGCTGGACAACTGGTATGACTACTTTATTATTTCGGACGGCAATGCCAACACCTTCGCCTTCACGACTGCTTTCGGCCGTAATTCGGTGGACCAGCCGATCTACCCGCGCCGCGGGTCGGATTTCTCGGTGGCGGTTACCCTTACGCCTCCCTACTCCCTCTTCGACAACAAGGACTACAAAGATCCCAACCTTTCGGACAACAGCCGCTACCGTTGGATAGAATACCATAAATGGAAACTCAAGGCCGAATGGTACACCCCGATCTCGAGGGATCAGAACCTTGTACTTATGGCCAAAGCAGAGATGGGTTACCTGGGGTATTACAATAAGAATAAAAAATCGCCCTTCGAAGGATTCGACGTGGGGGGCGACGGGATGTCGGGATATAACATATACGGTGTGGACGTGATCGCACTGCGAGGTTACGAGGACGGGGCTCTGACCCCTTACCGCTCCGGATACAGCGACTATGCACATGCCTACAACAAATACACGGTAGAATTGCGCTACCCGTTCATTCTAAAACCGAGTTCCACCATTTACGGGCTTGTATTCGCCGAAGCCGGAAATGCATTCTCCGGTTGGAATAAATTTAATCCGTTCGAGCTGAAACGCTCGCTCGGCGTGGGTGTGAGGCTTTACTTGCCGATCGTGGGGATGCTCGGAATCGACTGGGGATACGGCTTCGACAAGCCCAACAACGTGGTCAATCCCACCAGCCGCAGCGGCAGCCAGATACACTATGTAATCGGGATGCAGTTCTAAACGGCTGCCAACCGGACGGTAAAGTTTGCACGGGAATGTAATTATTTATAATTTAACACTGGTTTATGCACGCCTTTTGCATTTTACCAATAATTAATTTAAAAATTAAGGCCCTATGAAAAAACTGATTATAGCCGCGGCCCTGATAATAGCAACGGCATTTACCGCATCCGCACAGAATAATGTGATGGTGCTAAACACCGAAACTATTTTCAAATCTATTCAGGCGTACAACGACGCCATGACTTCGCTGGACAACCTCGGACAGCAATACCAGCAGCAGGTGGACGACGCCTTTGCCGAAGTGGAGCAGATGTTCAACGAATACCAGAACCAGAAAGCCTACCTTTCGCAGGCCACCCGCACTCAAAGGGAGGACGCTATTATCAACCGCGAAAAGGAGATCAACGCTTTTCAGGAGCAGATTTTCGGACAGGACGGAGAATTGCTAAAAAGACGCATCGAACTGATAAAACCCATTCAGGACAAGGTTTTCCAGACGATAAACAGTTATGCGGAAAGCAACGGCTACCAGATAGTTCTCGACATATCGCAAAATCCCACGATACTTTACTACGCCCCCTCGTCAGACAGGACGCAGGACATCATAAGCCTTTTAAACTAAACAAATAGCAAACTTAAATCTATGAAAAAATTGTTTAAAGTCGTACTGGCGTTCGGAGCCCTGTTCCTGGTGGGCAACGCAAGCAGCTACGCACAAAAATTCGGGTACATAAATTTTGCAGAGCTTGTCGAATCCATGCCGGAAATGACTCAGGTACGCACAAATTTCGAAACTTTCCAGAAAGACCTGGAAGACCAGTACGAAACCATGGCAGTCGAGTTCAACAATAAATATAACGATTTTGTACAGGCATTCGACACCCTGTCCGAGACTATTCGCCAGATGCGGGAAGAGGAAATCAACAGCCTCAGGGAGCGGTTGACCCAATTCGAGCAAAATGCCGGTGTGCTCATGCAGCAGGAGCAAAGCAGACTTATGACCCCGCTGATCGAAAAAGCGCAGGAAACCATCCAGAAAGTTTCCAAAGCCAACTCTTTCACAGCCGTTTTCGAACTCACCGTGGGGGCTCTCGCCTATTACGATGAAAGCACATTCATAAATATCCTCCCGATGGTTCAGTCCGAAATGGGAATCTAAAAAGGATGATATTCTAAAATAAAAAGCGGACTTGAAGTCTAAGAGTGGTCGGAAGATTAATCTTCCGACCCCTTTTTGTTTTAGGG